>DCUI01000144.1:3423-29767 GCA_002327785.1 Phycisphaerales bacterium UBA2218 | reverse complement strand
GTACGCAAAAACCGGATGAGCCGCTATTTCGCTTGGACCCTCCTCGCTGCGGCATTGACCATTCATCCCCTGGCCGCAGCGGAACCAGAGGCACGGGCGACATTGTCCCGTCCCGATGGAAAACCCGCCGACCAGACGAAGAAGGTCAAGGTCTTCATTCTGATGGGCCAGTCGAACATGGTCGGCATGGGCGACATCGAGCCGGCGGACAAGCCGGGCACGCTCACGACGCTCACGAGGACCGACAAGAAATATCCCTACCTGCTCGACGACGCGGGCCAGTGGACGGTGCGGAAGGATGTCTGTTACTACGACGCTCGCATGAGGAAAGGCGGCCCGCTCACCGCGACTTCAAATGGCAGGTCGATTGGGCCGGAACTGGGGTTTGGCTTTGTCTTGGGCCAGCTTCTCGACGAACCGGTGCTTGTTTTGAAATCGTGTATCGGCAATCGCAGTCTCGGCTGGGCCATGGCAGAACTGCTCCAGGCCATGAACTAGGAGGAAACTATGAACACTCCCACTCCGACTCTCCGCTGCCGCGCGGTCGTCTGGCTGCTGACGGCCTTCTCTTCCCTCGCCTCGCTGCACGCCGCCGAGCGCAAGCCCAACTTCCTGTTCATCTTCACCGACGATCACCGCTGGGACGCGATGGGCGTCGTGCAGCGCGAACAGGGTGAACAAACGCTCGCTCTACGAGGAGTCGCTCCGCATCCCGATGCTCGTGCGCTACCCGCGCCTTTTCGGCAAGGGCCGCGTTGTGGATGAGATGGTGCTCAATATTGATCTGGCGCCGACCTTCCTCGACCTCGCGGGCGTGCTGTTGCCGGAGGAAATGCAGGGCGTAAGCTGGAAGGATCTTGCCGCCGGACGTAAGGCCGCAAAATGGCGTCAGTCGTTCTTTGCCGAGTACTACAAAGAACTGGGCGAAGTGCCGACGTGCTACGCCGTGCGCACTGCGACACACAAGCTGGTGAAATACCCGAACCGCCCCGAGTGGACCGAAGTCTTCGACCTCGCCGCTGATCCTTACGAAATCAAGAACCTCGCGTGCGACGTCGCGTTGTCGGCAAAGCTGGAGGCTGAGCTGGCCATGCTCATGAAAGCGGCGAACTACACCGTGCCAGCGAACGCAAACAAACCTCACCCCGACGCCAAGGCGGATGGAACGAAATGAGCCCACTTCCACAAACAGCAATGACCATCCCCAAGCAGATTTGAACACCAACACACCAAACCGCCGAAACTGAAGGTGACCAAAAGATGAAAAGCAAAGCACTGCACCTGGCCGGTCTGCTGGCCGTAAGCGCGCTGGGAATCGCCGGGGTATCGGCGGCGGTTTCCCCCAACGAAAGATCAGAGCCACGCACCGCGTTGTTGTCGGCGTTGTCTGCTCTCCATGGGCATGTCGAAGGAAAGAACAAACTGGATGCCGCGCAGATCGAAGCCCGGAAGCTGACAGTGGACCAGCACCGCGAGTTGCTCGGCAGCGATGCCGCAGTCATCAAAGCCGGCTTCGACCTTGTGGCGGCCTATGACAAGATTGAGGGCCCGCTTTGGATCGCCCACAAGGGCTTCGATCGCGGCAGGGGCGGTACGGAAATGACGCCGCCCAACGACATTCACTGGACCACTTACAGCGTGATGCAGGCCATCATGGACCGCGTTTACACCGCGACCAATGTGGCTCGGTTTCCCGAGCTGCTGAACGGGTTCAAGTTTGGCAGCTCGTCCAATTTCCCCGGGGCGGTCGCCGCGCCGGCTGACTCGCGGGCAGTCCATCGCGTGAAGATCAACGCGAGCTGCCCCAAGGCGTTTAAGCACGAGCTCATGCACCAGGAGGTCGCCGCCCGCCGGCCCACCGGCACGTATCTCGCGCCCGGATGCCTCGCGACCGTCACCGTGCCACCATCGCTCGCCGGCAAGGGCTACGCGGTGCGTGTAGGAACGCACTCGTGGGACTTCAGTAAAAAGCCCCGCGTGCTGCGCTTGGACCGTGTATCTCTGGTATATCCGATCAACAGCACGGAGACCATGGTGGCCAGCCCGCTGGGGGGCGGCATTTACATCGAGGTTCCCCTCTATGCCGAGGGCGGGATTGTCGAGGTGGCGATCCGCAACGCGGTGCGCATGCCGTATTTCTCGCTCAAGCCATTCCACCAGACCTCGCTGGATGAATGGCGCAACGTCGAGCGCAACCAGCCGGGGCCGTGGGCGGACTTCCAGACGGAGAAGTTCCTGATGCAGGTGCCCTCCAGTTGGATCCGCAAGCTCGACGACCCTGTGACATTGATGCGGAACTGGGATCTGGCCATGGACGCCCAGAACGACCTCATGGGACTCCCGCATGTCTGGGGCAAGGAAACCATGTTCCTGCAAGTAGACCTGCAGCTCCGGACCAGCGTGTTTGCTCCTGGTTATCCAACGGTTAATGACCGGTACGACCCCAAGAAGGAGTATGGCGGCTACGCGAACCACTACCTTGTGCGCGGTCCCCAGCACGCGCCCGACTACGTTTTCCATGAGCAAGGCCACGGCTTTGGCTTCGTCAAGTTCGCCGGCGAGACGGAATCCACGGTGAACCTGGCGCACGTGGCTGTCCAGAATCAAGTATTCGGCCAAAGCCTCGACGACGCGTTCGCGGGATCACGGAATATGCAGGGCAATAAGCACCGCACCCTGGACAATACGGCCGTCTCCTGGATGTCCACCACAAACTTCGTGAACGGCAAACCAATGGATTCCGCGCAGAAATCGTATCAGCTCGAAGGCCACGCCAAGTACGTGGACATCGCGAGGCTCTTCGGGTGGCAAGTGCTCGGCGACTACTGGCGTTCTTGGGTTGAGGATTTCAAGGCCGGCAAACCCTGGTCGAAACACGGCACTGATATCGATGTGCTCAGCCTGCGCCTGTCGCAGAAGACTGGCGTGGACCTGACGCCTCTGCTGCACTTCTGGGGTACCCCGCCCCGGGACGCCAAGGCCCTCAAGGTGGCCGTTGCGGCTGCACAATTGCCGTCCTCGGCCGAGGTGTACGACACATTGATGCATTATCAATCGTTGGTGCCCAAGGACAATGCAGCCTTCCGCACGTTTGCCACCGGTTGGTGGGGCCGGCCGCCCAAGGCTACCGGATACCAGATCGAACGCGACCACGCCCAGCAGTGGCAGAGCTACAACGAGCAGACCGCCGCGCAGATCAAGCAGGCAGTGCAGGAGATCTGCAACCTGTACTTCCCCAACAGGCGGCCCGCGAAGTGATGGTTTCGCAGAGAGAGGACATGATATACACCCATGCAGCTACACGCCTGGTAATGGGAACGATTGCCGCGGCTTCCGCGGCCAAGCCGCAGGGTGCAAGTGCGTCAGCAGATGCCGCCAGATCAAGTTGCAGGCCATTGCATCGATCGAAATGAAACGGAAGATAACATGAAGATCTGCGACCGGGATTTCCATTGTCCTGCCGCCACCTGGCTGCTTGTCGCACTCGCCTGCGTCGCCTCGCTGCGCGCCGCCGATCTCAAACACGTCTGGCGCTCCGACCACTACGGCGAGTTGTCGAACCATGTCCTCTTGCGCCCGGCCATCGTGATTGACGCCCCGCAGTGATCAAACAGCTCACAGCAGCAATTATGACTACGAAATCAGCCACACCAGAGAATGCCATTTCGCGGCGTCACTTCCTGCTCTCCGCCTCCTTGGCGACGACCGCGCTGGGCTTCGAACTACTGACGGGCATTGGTGCGCCGGCGAGGGAGAACCCTGCCCGGGCCGACGCCCCGGGAGAACGAGAGATGTGTGGCACGCGATGAACACCACCGGCGAATCGAATTCCCGGGGCCAGGGAGCCTTCAAATACGAGTTGTTGCTCCTGCTGGTCTCCCTCATCTGGGGTTCGGCGTTTGTGGCCCAGCAGATCGGCATGGAAAAGGGCCTTGGCCCGATGACCTTCAATGGGCTTCGCTTCTCGCTTGGCTGTCTTTCCCTTATCCCCGTCATCCTCTGGCGGAAGAAGAATCTGGCGCCTGCCGAGGGGGAGGCCAAGCTGCCCTATATGGGTAGTTTGGGCGCCGGGCTGTTCCTGTTTGCCGCCGCCGCCTTTCAGCAGATCGGCCTGCAGTATACCTCCAGCGCCCACTCTGGATTCATCACCGGGTTCTATCTCCTCTTCGTCCCGGTGCTGGGCATGTTTTTCGGGCACAAGGTTCCGAAGAGCCTGTGGGCTGCCATCCCTGTTTGCCTCATCGGTTTCTATCTGCTAAGTGTTACCGGAAACTTCGTGGTATCCAAGGGCGACTGGCTGACCTTGATTTGTGCCGTGCTCTGGGCGGGTCAAATCCTGGTCATTGACCACGCCGCTGGCAAAGGGGACTCCGTCCAAATTGCCTGCCTTCAATTTGCGGTCTGTGCGGTCCTGAGCGCGCTGTGCGGCCTGCTCTTCGAGCATTGCTCCTGGAGTCAGATCAAGGCGGCATCGGGCGCGATTGCCTATGCCGGGTTCATGTCGGTTGGGATTGCCTACACTCTGCAGGTGGTCTGCCAGAAGCGATGTCCTCCCGCACCTGCCTCCATTATCATGAGTCTGGAAGCGGTCTTTGCCGCGCTCGCCGGATATCTCGTGCTCAATCAAACCCTGACTGGCCGCGCGCTCATCGGCTGCTTTCTGATTCTGCTGGGCGTGCTCATGGTGCAGTTGGTGCCAATGATGGGGAAGATGAAGGATAGAATCCTGGCAAACAACTCGCGGTCACAATTATGAAGACAAACTCAGCCACACCAGCGGATGCCATTTCACGTCGCCACTTCCTGCTCTCCGCCTCCCTGGCGACGACCGCGCTGGGCTTTCAACCGCTGGCGGGTATGGCGGCGCCGGCGCGGGAGAACCCTGCCCGGGCGGGCGCTTCGGGGAAATTGTGCCTGTGGTATGACCGGCCGGCGGAAACCTGGATGACGGAAGCCCTGCCGATCGGCAATGGACCCATGGGGGCGATGCTCTTTGGCGGCACCGGGGTCGAGCGGGTCCAGTTCAATGAGATCAGTCTCTGGTCCGGAACCCGCACGGCCATCGAGGGCCTCGATGACGAGGGCCAGGACCTGGGCGCCTATCAGGCGTTCGGCGACATTCTCATCCATCTCGGCCATGACTTCTCCAAGGTGACCCATTACCGGCGTGAACTCGACATAGATCGTGCCGTTCATCAGGTGACCTATGAATACAACGGGGCTCGCTATCAACGCACCGCCTTCGCCAGCCACACCGATGGAGTCATCGTCATTCACCTGACGGCCGACAAGGCCGCCGCCTGCACCGGTCGCGTTCAACTTGCGGACATGCACCAGGCTAGGATTATCGCCGCAGGCAAGAGGCTCATCTCGGTGGGCAAACTGCAGAACGGTTTTGAATATGAAGCCCAATTGCTCGTGCTGAACAAGAACGGCGCCCTGGCGGTCCAGAACGACGAGGCCTGCGCCAAGAATCCGTGGGGCGTTGTCGTACCCGCCACCAGCCTGGCCTTCGAGCACTGCGACAGCGTGACCCTGATCCTGGGGGCGGGCACGAACTTCCTCCAGGATCACACCAAGCAATGGCTGGGCGCGCATCCCCACGCCGCCGTCACGAAGCGGGTGGATGCCGCCGCCAGGCGGAGCGTGACAAAGCTGCTGGCGCGGCATGTGAAAGACTATCAATCCCTCTTCCGGCGGTTCTCGCTCGACGTGGGAACTACGACGCCGGACCTGCTGGCCAAAACCACCCTGGCGCGGTTGGAGGCCTATTCCAAGAACCGGACGACTGATCCGGATCTCGAAGCCTTGTTCTGCCAGTTTGGCCGGTATCTGCTGATCAGTTGCTCGCGCCCCGGATCTTTGCCCGCCAATCTCCAGGGGGTCTGGAACGACAGCAACGAGCCCGCCTGGGCCGGCGACTACCACTCGAATATCAACGTCGAGATGAACTACTGGCCGGCCGAACCGGCCAACCTCGCCGAGTGCCACCGGCCGTTCATCGACTATGTCACGAGCATCCGCGAGGTCAGTGCGAGGAACACGCGGAGGAAATACGGCAAGGTCAGGGGCTGGACCGTTCAGACGATGAACAATGCCTGCGGTGTTTCGTTCTGGAAATGGAACCCGCCCGGCAGCGCGTGGTATGCGCAGCATCTGTGGGAGCATTTCGCCTTTGGCCGCGACCAGGCCTACCTTCGCAAGACCGCGTATCCCGTTCTCAAGGAAGTCTGCCAGTTCTGGGACGACCACCTGAAACGGCGTCCGGACGGGACGCTCGTCACTCCCGACGGCTGGTCCCCCGAGCACGGCCCCGAGGAAGAAGGCGTGACTTATGATCAGGAGATCGTCTACGACCTCTTCACCAACACGATCGAGGCCGCCGATGTGCTGGGCGACGACAAGGAATTCCGCGATCACATCGCCGGCCTGCGAGACAAGCTGCTCAAGCCGAAGATCGGGCGCTGGGGACAATTGCAGGAGTGGGAGGCCGACAAGGACGATCCCAAGGATGACCATCGCCACGTCTCGCATCTGTTCGCCTTGTATCCCGGCCGCCAGATCACCCGGGCCGCAACACCCGGACTGGCCGAGGCCGCCCGGATCTCCCTGCAAGCCCGCGGCGACAAAAGCACCGGCTGGAGTCGCGCCTGGAAGATCAATTTCTGGGCCAGACTGTGGGACGGCGATCACGCCTACACCATGCTGCGAAGCCTGCTCAACGTGGTCCGTGAGACGAAAACCATCTACGGCGAGAGCGGCGGCGGCGTCTATCCGAACCTGTTCGACTCCCATCCGCCGTTCCAGATCGACGGCAATTTCGGCGCGACCGCAGGCTACTGCGAGATGCTGGTGCAAAGCCACACGGGCCGGATCCATCTGTTGCCCGCACTGCCCAGAGCGTGGCCGGCCGGAAAAGTCACCGGCCTGTGCGCGCGGGGCCGATTCGTGGTGGACATGAGCTGGGACCACGGTCGCTTGACCCAAGCCGTGATCCACTCCAAGTCCGGCCTGCCTTGTAAGGTCGTTTGCGGCGACAAGAGTTGGGAATTCACCACCAAGGCTGGGAAGTCCTATCCCCTCCCGCTCGCATCAAAGGTCAATCCGCGCAGCGTCAGGAAAATGGGGATGCATGAGTAGAAATTCACTAGCACAACCAGACAGAAAATGGAAAGCAGAAACAGGATGAAAGCGAAAAAGCGGGTTGGATTAATCATCGTGGTCGCGGCCTTGCTGCTGGGCCTGCCAAGCCTGGAGATCGCCGGGCCGCCGGTCCAGGCGGCCCCCGCGCCGCCGGACCTCACCCAGGGCGGGAAACCGGACAATGAACACCGCTGGACGCTGGGTGCCACCGGCGCGCGGGGCTGGGTGTGGAGCAGGTATGTGGCGGGAGGAAGTGAGAACACCGACGCACGCCAGATTCTGATCACTGAGGTTGCCAAGGGTTCGCCGGCCGACGGTGTGCTGGAGAACGGCGACGTGGTGACGGGTCTCAACGGCCAGGCGTTCGGCGGTGACGCACGCCGCCTCTTTGCCCAGGCGGTCACGGAGGCCGAGAAGGAGACGAGCGGCGGCATGCTGAAGTTGGTCCGCTGGCGCGCCGGAAAGACGGAGAACGTCCAGTTGACGCTACAAGTGCTCGGGACCTACGCGCCGACGGCACCCTATGGCTGCGCCAAGTCCAAACGCATCTTTGAGCAGGGCTGTGCAGCCATTGCCAAGCGGGGCTTCAAGGATAAACAGGGCAACGTGCAGATCAGCATTGAAAACGACTTGAACGCCCTGGCGTTGGTCGCTTCAGGCCGCGAGGAATACCGTCCGTTGGTGGCTGAATATGCGCAAAAGGTTGCCGAGTGTCGACCGCAACTTGATGGCCTTCCGTCGTGGGAATACGCCTACAACACGCTGTTCCTGGCGGAATATGCACTGGCCACCAAGGACAAGGCGGTGATGGCCGGACTACGGCGGCTGTCGCTGGAGATTGCCCGCGGTGCGAGCGGCGTTGGAACGTGGGGCCACGGATTCGTGCAGCCCAGCGGCAATCTGGGCGGCTACGGTTGCATGAATCAGCCTGGTATCCCGCTGACACTGGCGATGGTGCTCGCACGCGAGGCCGGGGTGAAGGACCCTGACCTGGACAAAACGATCACCAAGGCCAGTGGTTTCCTTCGCCAGTGGGTCAACAAGGGAGCGATTCCCTATGGCGATCACGAGCCGTGGCCATGGCATGATGACAACGGCAAGTGTTCCGGCGCTGCGGTGCTCTTCGATCTGCTAGGTGATCAGGAAGCCGCCGCGTTCTACTCGCGCATGGGCACCGCCGCCTACGCGGAGCGGGAAAGCGGCCACACGGGGAACTTCTTCAATATCCTCTGGGCGCTGCCGGGCGTGTCCCGCTGCGGACCGGCCGCCACAGCTGCGTATTTCAAGGAGACCTCATGGTATTACGACATGGCGCGCGGTTGGGACGGACGCGTGGAGTACGTAGGCTTCCCCGGCGAGGACTCCTACAACGGTTGGGACTGCACCGGCAGTTACCTGTTAGGCTACGCCCTTCCGCTCAGAAGCCTCTATCTCACGGGCCGCAAGCGGGGCGCGGCCCCGGTACTCTCGCCCGCAGAGGTGGCCGAGACGATTGCCGCCGGCCGCGACTTCACCTTTGAGAACGCGGAGCGCAAGGACTGGTATGCGGAGCGGAAGACCGAAGTGCTGCTGGCCGGGTTGTCCAGTTGGTCACCGGCGGTCCGCCTTCGCTCGTCGCAGGCGCTGAGCCGCCGCGATGGTGATTTCCTGCCGCAGATTCTGACGCTGCTCAACAGCACGGAGCAGAACAGCCGTTATGGTGCGTGTGAAGCGCTGGCAGACCTTGGCCCCAAGGCCGATCCTGCGGCACCGCAGGTGCGTGCGCTGCTCGGCGACAAGGATCCATGGTTGAGGATGCTGGCCGCCAAAACCTTGGCATATATGGGACCGGAGGTTCGCGTGTCGGCGGTCCCCGATCTGCTCCGCGCGGCAGCGCTCAAGGATCCCAATGACCGCCGCCAGCGCCTCGTGGGCGAGGTGGCAAAAGCCTTGTTCGCGCCCATGCCCGGAACCGACGAGCCAATACCCATCCTCTCGAAATCACTCGACGGCGTGGACCGGCCCTTGCTCTATTCGGCGCTCAAAGAGGTGCTCGCCAACGAGGACGGACTCATCCGCGGGTTGGCGGCGGCGATCTATCCACTGCTTTCCGCGGAGGACGCCAAGGCGCTGCTGCCCGAGATCGTGGCCGCGACCCGCAAGAATGCGCCCAGCGGGGAGATGTTCCGGATGGGCATTCGTTGGGAGGGATTGAATCTGCTGGCGCGCTTCCGGATTCGCGAGGGGATGGGGATCTGTGTGGACATGATGAACGAGTTTGATTGGGGCAGCGAGCAGGAACAATGCATCCAACCGCTGAAGAAGTATGGCGGGGCCGCGAAAGAGGTGATCCCCCGCCTGCGGGAAACCATGGTCGCGATGCGCAAGGGCTATGAGGCAAACCAGTGGAACAGCAGGCTGAACAAGGACATCGAGGCCATTGAAGAGCTGATCAAGGAAATCGAGGCCGACCAGAACCCGGTGCCCGTGCTGAGCATCGAGGAGTTTATCGGAAAGAAAAGACAACCATGAACAGAATGAACACAAAGACAACAATTACCATTGTTGGCGCGTTGGTGTGCTTAGCATTGGCGACGAATGCGGTGATGGCCCAACAGGCTGAGGCGGGCAAGCCGCGGCGGGAGTTCAAGGGGCCGGTGAAAGTCTTCATTCTCGCCGGGCAGTCGAACATGGAAGGGCATGGCGGCGTGAAAACGCTCGACCGGCTGGGTGAGCACCCGACTCACGGCTATCTCCTGAAGAAGATCAAGAGAGACGACGGCTCATTCGTCGTCCGCGATGATGTGTTTGTCTCGTATCAGAAAGCTGATGAAAAAATCCAACGCCCGTTGTCGGTTGGCATGGGTGCCTGGGGGGCAGATTGGTTCGGGCCGGAACTGATGTTCGGCATCGAGATGGGCGATCACTTCAAGGAGCCGGTTCTGTTGATCAAGACCTGCTGGGGCGGGCACAGCCTGTACGGGAATTTCCGGCCGCCCAGCGCCGGCACAGCGCCTTACGAGACAGGCTACAAGCCGGAGGAGATTTGCGCGTCCTATCACAACATGGTGAAAGAGGTGCGTGAGTGCCTGGCCAATCTCGACACCGATTTCCCACAGTTGAAGGGATTGCAGACTGAGATCTGCGGGTTCGTCTGGTTCCAGGGCTGGAACGACATGTGTCAGCCCGGCGATGACATCAGGCAGCAGGTATACGATGAATATTGCCCGACTTTCGTTCATCTGGTTCAGGACCTGCGCGCCGAGTTCAAGGTGCCGAACCTGCCCGTAGTTATGGGTGAACTCGGCGTCGGCGGCGAAAAAGTGGACAAGAACATGTTGGACTTCAGGGCCGGACAGGCCAAGATCGCAACCTGCCCTGAGTTGAAAGGCACGCTCGGTTACGTGCGCACTGCGCCCTTCTGGTATCGCGAGCTGGATGAACTGCCCCGGAATATGGAAGCTGAAGAACGTCGAGTGAGGCAGGCGGTCGCGGCGCAACTCAAGGAGCAACTGAAAGACAAGCCGGAGAGCGCGGATCCCAAGAAGATGGAACGGCTCGTAAGAGAAGCCGGTGACAAAGCTCTGAAAGGCGATGCCGCGTATCAGAAAGCCAAAATGGAATCCGACAGCCACGTTTGCAACTGGTATTGCCATTATCAGGGAAGCGCCAGGGTTTGCTGCATGGTTGGATACAGCCTGGCCGAGGCGATGAAGCCGTTGTTGCAGAAAGTGCCGTAACGATTCAATACACTAACAGATGGAGAAATCAACAATATGACACTCAGGACCCTATCGAGAATTTGCCGGACAATGAAACTCCTTCCATCCGGCTTCTTGCTCCCGGCTGCGGCATGGTTGGCGTTTGCGGCGGTCTTGCCCGCCAGGGCGGATGCCGCGTCGGACAAGGAAGTGAAAACCCGTCATTACACTCTTGCTGAAAAAACCATTCAACACGCCAGGGAGAACCTGCCAAAACAGGTATTTACGGAAAACCCGGAATTAACCAGGCTGGTGCATGACTTATATATCGAATGCACGTTTGATAAGCTCTGGGAGCCGGCCCTTCCTGGCCTGCCTTACAGGTTCTTTTCAATTTCAGGAGCAGGCGACAAGTCATACGGCAAGTGCCAGTTGCTGTGGGATACCATGTTTGTTCTCAATGCATGGGCTCCGCTGGATCATGATCAATTGGCATGCGATGTCTTTCGAAATTATTGGAATGTGATCGACAATAATCCGGAAGCGCCCAAAGGATCATACCGCTACGGCATGGTGCCCTGTACAACCAAGCCGGATCTGCCGCAGGATGGTTACTCTCAAATCCCGATTCTCGCATGGGGCTGCCTGATGGTTTTTAATCAGACCGATGATCGGGCATTGCTGGATCTCTGCCTGCCATATCTGGATGCATTTTTGACGTGGTACGCCACTGAGCGGGATGTTGACAATGATGGCTTGATCGAGTATGGTGCCTACAAGAAATGTTCAATCGCCGAAATGGTTCAGACGGCCCGCTTTGAAACATTTGATTTTGCGTTGCCCCTCGATGGTCTGCGTTTAACAGAGCATCCCACACGCGGCACAGGCGGTGCATGGTACGGGAACATTGAAGGCGTCGATCAGACTTGTTTCCTGGCAATGTCCGAAAGGGCCATGATCGAGATGTGCCAGAGAACCGGCCGCATCGAAATGATGAAAACGTACGAACGGAATCTCGCCAAACGAACGGAGGCGATCCGCGTGAAGATGTGGGACCCGGAAACAAAATTCTTCTACAGCATGGACAGGGATACCGACAAACAAATCCGCGTTCGAACGCTACAGGGGTTTCTTCCTCTGACTGCGGGGATGGCGAGTGAGAAACAGGCCGAGGAGTTGGTCAAACAGCTAACCGATCCGTCGCTGTTTTGGAGCAAGTATCCGGTCACAACTTCAGCGATGAACGAGCCCACTTTCCGCCCGGATGGATTCTGGCGCGGTGACGTATGGCCCCCGACTGATTATTTGATTGCGCTCGGCCTTAATCGCTATGGCTATTATGCCGTTACCCGTGAGTTGGCTGATAAATTACTTGAGCTGCTGAAGAAATATAACGGTCATGCCTACGAACGCTACAACGGTGTTGAAGGTGTCGGTTTGGGGGTAAAGGATTACTGCTGGGGGGTAAGCACCTGGAGTATGATTGTGAATACCCAATATGGCGTTCAGGAAGACTATCGAACGATTGTGATTCCACCCCATGCCAAAGGCCGGAAATTGAAACTTGGCAAGCTGGAGGTGAGCTATCCCACAGATGCTTCGGTAGAGTTGAAAACGGCTTTTCAGCGAGAATTCAGAGTTGTTTTTCCTGAAACAAATGCGGAGATCAAGGTCCACTGCGACGGAACGATTGTGAACGTCGTCAGGGCAACCGGCGCGGCATCCGAAGTTTCATTTACCGCACTGCCCGGAAAGACTTATAGTGTCTCGAAATCTGAACCGTCCTCCAAGAAACCTCTGGCTGTGAAGGGCGGGCGTTTTCTAACATTGAATACAGTGATCCGCGTCAACCAGATTGAAGCGGCGCGCAACCTGAACGACGGGGCCGACGAAGCTGCCGTTCATGCGCCCGAAGCCGTGCCTAACATCCCCTGCGGAGCGCCGACTTTAGATCGAGTCTGCCCAGTTATTGGAGCGCATCCACAAGAGCAAAAATGAGAACGTCACGAGTAATTCAAGTGGTAAGTTGTCACGCGGAAGGTGAAGTTGGCGATGTGATTGTCGGCGGAGTCGCGCCGCCGGCGTCTATCCGAACCTGTTCGACGCCTGTCCGCCGTTCCAGATTGACGGCAATTTCGGCGCGACGGCCGGCTACTGCGAGATGCTGGCGCAAAGCCACGCGGGCCGGATCCATCTGCTGCCCGCGCTGCCCAAGGCGTGGCCGACCGGCAAGGTCACCGGCCTTTGCGCGCGGGGCGGCTTCGAGGTGGAGATGAGCTGGGACGACGGCCGCCTGACCCAGGCCGTGATCCATTCCAAGTCCGGCCTACCCTGTAAGGTCGTTTGCGGTGACCAGAGCTGGGAAGTCAGAACCAAGGCCGGGAAGTCCTATCCCCTCCCGCTCGCGTCAGCGGTTGAGCCGCGGAACGTCAGGTAAGTGCGAGGCATGGGCAAGAATCTACCGCTGGCTTTCCGCCCGCGAGGTGAAACAACAAACCGGAGATAATACAAATGAACGTAGTTATGATCGTCCCCACGGGGATCGGATGTGAGATCGGCGGCCATTGCGGCGACGGGAATGCGCCGGCGCGCTTGCTGGGCGCCTGCTGCGAGACCTTGGTGCTTCATCCCAACGTGGTGAACGCCTCGGACATCAACGAGATGCCCCCGAATGCGCTGTATGTCGAGGGCAACCACCTGGACCGGTTCCTGCAGGGCAAGCTCTTCCTGCAGAAGGTCAAGTCGAACAAGGTCCTTGTGGTCGTCAACAAGGCGGACTACCAGTCCATCAACGCCGTCTCGGCCGCCCGCACCACGCTCGGGCTCGAGGCGGAGATTCTGGAACTGAAAGTGCCGCTCCAACTGATTGCCCGCATGGAAAACGGCATTGCCACGGGCGACGTCCTCCACTGGAAGGAACTGGTGGCGCAGGTCAAGGAACTTGAGTATGATGCGCTGGGCATCGCCACGCCCATCACCATCGACAGTGAGACCTTGGCGACCTACTGGCGTTGCGGCGGCGTGAATCCGGTTGGGGGCGTCGAGGCCCTGGCCACACGGTTGATTGGCGAGGCGCTGGACAAACCGTGCGCCCATGGCCCGGTGGACTATGCGCTGACCGGGTTCAAGGAAGTGGTGGACCCGAGAATCGCCGTGGAAATCATCACGGAGAATTTCATCCACTGCCTGCTGAAAGGATTGCACAAAGCCCCGCGGCTCAGCCGCGAGGGCGGCATGAGCTGCCGGGACATTGACTGCATGGTCTCCCCATACGGCTGCTTCGGCGCGCCGCATCAGGCGTGCCTCGACGCGAACATCCCGGTGATCGTGGTGCGCGAGAACAAGAGCTGTCTCAACCATCCCGAACACCTGAAATTCATCTACGTCGAGAACTACATCGAGGCAGCCGGCATGATCATGGCCATGAAGGCGGGCGTTCATCCGTCGTCGGTGCGCAGGCCGCTGGCCTACACCGCGGTGAGAAGAACGGTACCGTGCGACCGGACAAATCCGACATCGTTTGACAACTCCAGAATCGCGACCCCATGATGACACGATTGATGTGCAGTTTGCTGGGCGCATTGTTGATTTCCGCAGTGCAGGCGGCGGAACATTTCTGGGATGAGATACCCAGATCCCCCAGCACCACGGTGCCATCGGAGGTTCTGGATGGTTACTGGAACGGTCAGTTTCATAGAGTCAATCGCGAGGTGGCCGGCGCACAAAACGCCCGACTGGTGTTCTTCGGGGATTCGATTACCTGGTTCTGGTCCCTTGGAAATGCCACAGGGCGGGAGGTGTGGGAGGATCAATTCGCCGCTTACAATCCCATCAACATGGGAAACTCCGGAGACATCACCCCCGTCATGCTTCACCGCGTCACCTGCGGCAACCTCGATTTCCCCGATGGGCGGTATCCCAGAGTCGCCGTGTTGTTGTGCGGCATCAACAACTTTGGCGTGACGCAAAGCGCCGGCGGCAAGGAGAAATGGGACTTGGGCATCGACTGTCCGCCTGAGGACATCGCTCATGGGCAAAGGGCGATCGCCCAGGTGTTCCGTCGCAGACTGCCGCACACCCGCCTCATCATGATGGCTTTGCTGCCGGTGGCCGACCCTGCCAAGTGGGAGCGGTGCCGGTGCGTCAACGCGATCAACGCCAGTCTCGCATGTGATCCCAACGAGGTGGCTTTTGTCAACCTGCAAGACAGTTTCCTCCAGCCCGACGGCACCATGAACCGCACATTCTATGCCGATGGCATCCACCTGAGCACGCAGGGTTACCAGGCATGGGCGAAAGGCATCGCCCCTATCATCGAGGAATTCATGAAAGCTCCGCCGCTCGCACCGGTCAAAATCATGCTCATCGGCAGCTCTGTCACCGAAGGTCTCGACTCAAGCAGTTCCTACAGGCGGTATCTGGATGGCATGCTGCGGAGGAGCGGACACATGATCGATTTTGTGGGAAGTCGCAACAAACACAACAATGACCGGACGAAGCCAGATAGCTATCAATTCGACCCGGATCACGAGGGGCACTGGGACAAAGACTCGGCCTGGATTGCGGAGAACATGCCTCGTCTCTTGAACCGCAACGTGCCCGATGTGGCCGTGATTTGTCTCGGAGCCGAGGACATCGCTGCAAACCATGCGGCCGCCGACCCTCTGACCGACGGAATTGTCCGAAACATCAACCGGGTGATCGAGGCTCTGCGTTCAAAAAACCGAAACCTTAAGATCGTAATTGCGAAGGCCCTCCCCACGAAGGGGAAGGAAGAAGCGACCGATCTGCTTAACAGGAAGATACTCCTGTTCGCCCGCTCGACTGCACCCGCCCTGCAACCAGTGGTTGTCGCTGAAATCGATCGGGGCTTCGACAGCAACCAGGATATGGGCAGCGGCGACCGGTTGCCCAACGCAGGCGGAGCCAGGAAGATCGCCGTGACACTGGCGGAAGCGATCAACCCCTTGCTCGGACCTGCCCGGTGAAAAGAGTCGGCGTGCACATCTTGGCTGTGATATGAAACACACGAATTCATCCATGACGCGAGCATTAGTCCGCCTCGGTCTGGCCGTCCTGGCTTTTGCCGCTGTCCTGTGCGCCTCCGCACCCGCCCTTACTGCCGATTACGCCACCGAGAAACCTGCTGCTGGCTACTCTCCGCTGGTTGGCGAACCGGCGGCTGCGGCTGAGCGGCCGGTGAAGCGGCTGAACATCCTCTTCTTCACCGCCGATGACATGATTCTCGATTCCAGCGGCGCCTACGGCGGGCCGATCAAGGACCTGACGCCGCACGTGGACCGGTTGGCCGCGGAGGGACTCCGATTTCAGTATGCGTATTCGACGGTCGCCGTCTGCCAGCCCGCGCGCCAGATCATGCAGACCGGACTCTACCCGCATCGCAGTGGCGCGATGGGCTTCTTCCCTATCAGACCCGAAGTGCGCACCCTCAATCAGCAACTGCACGACGCCGGCTACCTGATCTCGATGTTCGGCAAGGGCAATCACCATGAGCCGAAAGCGCAGTTCTGCGTCGACGTCGCGGATGACACGATCAGCCGTCACCCGTCGCACCTTGCGGCCGCGACCGGCAAGTGCCGGAGGGGGGCCAGCGAACAAGGCCGGCCTGACCTGGACGGCCATGCTCGCGACGAACCTCGCGGGCAGCCCCGCATCCAGGGTCAACTTCTACAACCAGCGTGGGACCGCCGAGCAGTGGATCAAAGAAGGCAAATACGCCGTGCGCTGGACCCTGACGACGTTGCGGGAGAAACTGGTCAAGATCAGCAGCAAGATCGTGTACCACGCTCGATAGGTGACGTTTGAACTGGCTGAGGTCGCGGTGTCCCGTGGCATTCCTAAGCTTGAATTCCCCAGAGGGCGGTGGTATTGGAAGTCAGGAGTCCGGCGATGTTGCCGGGAAGGTCATATGGATAATGTCAGTCAAAGCAGAGGTCCCCAATGTCACACCATGAACGATGTCTTCAACTCACTCTCGCATTCCTCCTTGCTCCCCTGGCCGAGAGCCATCCCGTCGAGGCGGCGTCGAAGCCGGTGCGCGTCTTCATCCTCGCCGGGCAGTCGAACATGGAAGGACCGGCGAGCATCGGGACCTTTGACTACATCGGCGACGACCCGGCGACCGCGTCGGTGCTGGAAATGATGTGGGGTGCGGACGGGAAGCCGACGGTGTGCGAAGGCGCGTGGATCTCGTATCTGACCGGAGCGGACGAAGAGAACTTCGAGGTCGCCGGAAGACTGACGGCAGGCTATGGGTCCATGTGGGGGCTGGACCCCACCAAGCCCGGCGACAAGATCGGCCCGGAGTTCACCTTCGGCCTCACGATGGATGCGGCGTTGGATGAACCCGTGCTCATCATCAAGGCGGCGTGGGGCGGCAAGAGCCTGCACACGGATTTCCGCCCGCCGGGCGCGGGGCCGTATCAACTGAGTTGGTTTCAGCGGGAGAACTATTCCCAGCAGGAAGGCCATGGCATCCCGAAGGATTTCGAGCAGTGGAAAGCCGACAAGGCGAAGGCGACCGGCCACTACTACCACCTGATGATCGGGCATGTGAGAAAAGTGCTGGCCGACCCCAAGCGAGTCTATCCGGACTACGATGCCGCACAGGGCTATGAACTCGCGGGCTTTGTCTGGCTTCAGGGATTCAACGACATGGTCGATGGCCACGTCTATCCGAACCATAACCAGCCGGACCACTTCGACCTCTACTCGGAATTGCTCGCACACTTCATCCGCGACGTGCGCAAGGATCTGGCCGCTCCCAACCTGCCATTCGTGATCGGCGTGATGGGGGTTGGCGGACTCAAGGACGAGTCAATGGATATGATGGCTTTCCAGCGGGCGATGGCAGCGCCCGCGGCCATGCCCGAGTTCAAGGGCAATGTCGTCGCCGTGCAAACCGCGCCGTTTTGGTCGGATGAACTCGGTGCCATTGACAAGAAGCACGAGAAGGTCCGCCAGATGCGCTACTTTCTCGACTCCAAGCACGAGGACCACGCCAACGCAGATGGAAAGATGACGGAGGAGCAGAAGCGGGAGTTCATTAAGAAGTTCGAGGCTGACCACATCACGCCAGCCGAGGTCGCGCTCTGGAAACGCGGCGCCTCCAACGCCGGCTACCACTACCTCGGCTGCGCGAAGACCTTCGCCCTCATGGGCAAAGCGTTCGCCGAGGCCAATCTCAAGATGCTGGAGTCGCAGCGCCCCTGACAGCTCATAACCATGTTGCATTCATGAAGACAATCATCCGAACGAGCAACCGACACGGAAGAGCGGTTCGCTCGTCACGTTGCCCGAATACTACCGGCTCGATGCGGACGGCAAAAAAACCCAGTGGTCCGTCGTCTCGCCCAAGGATGTGCCGCTGGAACTCAGCCTCACCCAGTACCGCTTTGAAACTCCGAAGGAAAAGCCGCAGGAACCCCGCACCACGCCGGACGATCCCGCGAGTTGCTGGAAGAAACCCGGTCCCGCCGCCGGCCCGCTCCAGGCACACCTCGGCGATGGCAGCGTGGTGACCTACTACTGGTATCGGTTCGCCGATCAACCCGCGATGCTCAACGCCGACCTCACGCCGAAGGAGCGCGAAGTGGTGCAGAAGCGGGTTGAAATGCTCCATCGCGCCTGGCCCAAGGACCGCAACTACCTCGCCCCGCCCGATGTCGGCACGCTCGCGAGTCTGGACCCGGCTTTGATTCTGACGCCGCCGCGCGGCATGGAAGCCGGCTACGTACCCGTCGCGACCCGTCAGGAACTGGCCGGCGCGGCAAGTCGTCCACACGATCAAGGAAAGGCACGATAATGAAACGCAAGACAACCAAGCGGCTCGGCTGCCTCACCAACAGCAAGCCCCAAACTCACTCTAATCCGAAACTCACTCTTTTCCTGTTCTGTCTTCACCTCGGCTTCGGAGTGAATTGTCTCGCGGCGTCAGAGCCGGCAAATTCCCCGCCCGCCGAGCAAGGACGCCCCGCCATTGTGCCCGGAGCCACCGAGTTAAGCCCGTCGCGCTCCCAGTATTTCTCGTGGATCAACAACCGCAACGAAGGCTCCACCGAGGCGCAGACTTTGGTCAACCTGGAGTTCTTCAAGTGGCTCCATGATGAGTATGGGATGCATCTCGACATTTACGCCTTCGACGCCGGCAACATTGACGGCCCGGAATACTATGGCCGCATGGACAGCGACAAGTTCAAGGCCCAGTTCCCGCGCGGCTTTGCGCCGATCTACCAGCGCGCCAAGAGTTTTGGCTGTCGCCTCGGCGTCTGGCTCGGGCCGGATGGATTTGGCGCCACACCGGCCGAGGAACAGGCGCGCATCAACATGCTCACCGGCCTCTGCCGCGATTATGAGTTCGCCCTGTTCAAGATGGATGCGGTGTGCGGCCAGTTGCGGCCGGAAAAGCAAGAGGCCTTCGCACGCCTCATGACCGAGTGCCGGAAATACAGCCCGGATCTGATTCTGCTGAACCACCGACTCGAGCTGGGCACCGCTCAAGATTACGCCACCACCTTCCTGTGGGAGGGGGCCGAGACGTACATTGATGTTCACATGGCCAATTGGAGCCGCGTGGGAACTCACAGCCGCGTCCAGGCCATCTCTCGCGGGCTCGTGCCTGACCTGAAGCGTTTGACCGAGGACTGCGGCGTCTGTCTGTCATCCTGTCTCGATTACTGGGATGATGACCTGATCCTGCAAGCATTCAATCGCTGCCTGATTCTCGCCCCGGAACTCTACGGGAATCCCTGGTTTCTGCGCGATGACGAGTTTCCCCGATTGGCCCGCATCTTCAACCTGCACCATCGCTATCGCGACATCATGGTGAAAGCAATGGTCCTTGACGCGGAGCGCTACGGCCCACTGGCCGTCGCGCGTGGCAATGAAGCAACCCGCCTTCTCACTCTGCGCAACCTCGGTTGGGAACCCATCGTCCGTCGGCTGAAACTAGATGCATCTATCGGCTTCACCGGGGGCGGCCCTGTCGAGGTGCGGCAGTTCCATCCCGGCGAGCGAATCCTCGGCACCTTCGAGCCCGGCGACGAGGTTGCCGTTGAGGTTCTCCCATTCCGCAGTTGTCTGCTGTTGGTGGATGCCAAACAGACTGGCGGTGTCGGGCTCCGCGGCTGCGATTACGAGGTTGTCCGCGATGTTCCGGGCAAGGATGTTGTCATCCGAATGCTCAGCCAGGCTGGAGCGACTTCGGAGGTGTCCTTGGTTTCCAACGGCAGGGCTTTTCGGCACGCGACGCTTGACGGCCAGCCGAAGCCGGAGCTTCCGGCGGGTATGACGGTTCGCATCCAATTCCCGGGCAAACCGGACACTGCGCCGTGGCACCGAAGGATCGGAACGCCGACGGTTGGCGCGGTTCCCGCCGATGCCGAAGCGTTGTTTGAGAGCAGTTGCTTCGCTGCCGACAATGATCCACTGGAGCTTCGCTCCTTGCGCCGCTCCGGACCGAGCAAAATCCAGCAGGTGCAGAAAGCCCGGCAGGCCTTCTTGGAGCAGCCCATCATCGCCGAGCAGGGAATGTTGAGCGACTCCCTCTTCGACAGGAATCCGGCCACATTCTGCGACCTGCTGAGGACCCGGGCGCGCGACCCCGGGAGCCGCTTTCTGCGGCTCGACTTGGGCAAGGCTACTCGGCTCGACCACCTATTGCTTGAGGCGCCCGCGACCGGCGCGTTGCAGTATGCCGCCGTCACGTCCACCCACCACGCCGAGGTATCGGTGGATCTCAAGACGTGGACGCCAGCCCGTCTGGCGCAGGATGGGCGCAACATCCGGATCGAATGCGACCCGACGCAGCCGTTTCGCTATCTGCGAACCGACCTTGTCCCCGACAAGCTGGTCGAGATTCGCGGCTCCTCGGAGGGGAAAGAACTCGACCGCGGCGGCTGGCGCGCGTCCTGGTTGTTCCCCCGCTTCCAGAAGGTGTGCAAGGCATGGTCGTTGCCCTTCTCTCTCGATGCGGCAGCGCCCGGGAGTTATCTCACCGTCGCCTGCAACGGCGTCCACGGCCGCGAAGGCGCCTGGGTCGCTCTCCGGGTAAACGGTCGCTGGGTCGGCGCCCCCCAGCGAGCCCCGTCCTATCCCGTGAACCCTTGGGAGTATCCCGTCAGTCGGACCGACCGCAACTACAGTTACTTCGTTCCCGTGACCCCGGACATGTTGGGCAAAGCCTGTGAAGTCGTCGTGCTGGCCTTTGACCCGAAGAACCTCGAGTTCATACCGGATGTCTGGCTGACCGCCTATCCCGCGCCGTATCAGGTGAAGACCCTGACCTTGTCGGAATGAAAGCGCCCATCCGGAATGCGTGGAATTGTTCGATCTGGCGGCCGATCCGGTCGAGAATATGAACCTGGCCGAAAATCCCGGTCATGCCCGCGTGCTGGCCAAGTTGCGGGAGCACTGCAACCGGACGATCAAGGAGCTTCTCGACGATCAAACAAGGATCAAAGATCTTGAAACGCGCGCGAGCGTCCCTGCCAAGGCGGCGTAACGCTCGTCGGAAAGGAGATTGATTGGCCATGAAGCGAGCCCCAAACGGCACTTCTCGCGGCGCGTTGGTTGTTGGCGTGCTGTTTTCATGCGCAACAGCGGTCCTGCCCCTGCTCACGGCCTCTTGCGCCCCCCCTAAGCCGTCGGGTTTCTACGCCTATTACACGCGGCTCGACTATGACGACCATAACAATACGGGCCAATATGCCGATCTCATCGTCAAGATCAGAACGAACGGCCAATTCGTGTTCTGCCGTGAATTCGGCTATCGGCCGTATTGGCAGCCGTCGGGGACGAAATATTTCGTCGACCGCCTGCTGCCGGTGACTGGCGACGGGCCCCCGGAACGGCCCGATGCGATCAACAAGTGTTCCTATGTTCGCCTGATAGAGAGTTCGCCCGACAGGATCGTCGTTCACTGGAGGTATGCCCCGGACCTGAACGGCCCGCACTTCACCGATTTCCAGAGGACCTATAGCGGCGATATCGGCAGCTACTTCGCCGATTACGCCGAGGAGTACTTCACGATCACTCCCGACGGGCGGATCACGCGGCAGGCGAAGAAAGGCTGCGCCCGGCTGGACGAGTGGAACGACCCTTTGAACAAGACCACGCAGATCCTCGAGCTGACCGCATCCGGGATCGAGGTTCAGAGCACCACGCCGGCGTGGTTGCAGCGCCGGCCCGGCGACGCCGTCCCGGGAGCGCATGTTGTCAAGGGAGGAGTCGAGTCCCCCGCACTGTGGATGCGGTTCGATGAGGCGCTCTCCGCCCAGGACGATTTCACGAGGGAGAGCGTCAAGGGATCGAGGTGTGAGATCGGCGGGGTGGACAGCTACTGGAGAAAGGGCGTATCCGGGACGTGTCTATCATTCGATGGCTACACCAACCGGGTGACGGTGCCTTCTCGGGAACTCCCGAACATCCGCGACGATTTCACGATCGAGGCCTGGATCGCCCCTCAGGAATACTCTTGGGACCGGTCGGGTATCGTCGACCACGGTCGGGACCAACGCGCCGGATATCGCCTGGCCATGGATCACTTGGGCCGGATCTCCCTGGAGGCCTGCCTCGATGGCCGGTGGACCGGGCTGACGACGGACAAGGCCGTGGACCTTCTGAAATGGACCTTCGTGACCGCGACGTATCGAGAGGCGAAGGGCTTCGCGATCTACTTGGACGGAGTCCTGGCGGCTTCCGCATCCGCGACCGGGGCCGTCCAGGATGCGACGGATCTGGACCTGTTCGTCGGCATGGCCCAAGAGAAGAGCTATCCCTGGGCGTGCGAGCGAGAGATCACCAAGGCGTTCCGTTCGAACATGGTCTTCAGCGGGCTCATTGATGAAGTCCGCATTTTCGACCACGCTTTGGATGAGCCGGACATACGCTCGGATTATCAAGCTTTCAAACCCGACATCTTGGTGCCCCTACACCACTGGGTCTTGCCCGCCGGGCCGATGCACGCCAAGGGCTTTGGAGCGACCTATACAAGACTTCAATTCAGTCCGGAATGGGACGGCCTGTGGCGGGTGGGGGACCATGCCGACATCGTCGTCACGTTTGACGACCGGCCCAATCGATTTGTCTTCTGGCGCGGGACGAACTACCTCCCCAGCCTCGTCACGGAGCCGGGTCCGAAAGGCATCTGGGTCAACGACCAGGGCCCCGAGAATTACACCGATCAGTGCTACGAACACATGTCCGACAAGATGTGCCGCTACTCCCACGTCCGGCTCATCGAGAACACCGATGCCAGGGTCGTCGTCCACTGGCGCAACGCGAGCGTCAGCATCGGGTACGAGTGGCTCTGGCCGGACCGGAACAGATGGGGGCTCTGGACGGATGAGTATTGGTACATCTATCCCGACGCCGTGTCCGTCCGCTATCAAGTGAGCGGACGCATGGCCGAATATCCCGATACGCAGTCCCAGCAGAACGAACTGCTCAGTCAGCCGGGGACCCGGCCGGAGGACAACGTCGTCCCCGAATCGATCACCCTCGCCAACATGGACGGGCAGACCGAGCGGTGGGACTATTCCTCGGGTCATACGGTCCGGAAGGATGCGCCGATCTCCGGCGAGAAGAACCTCGTCTATTTGAATCTCAGGTCCAGGTACAAGCATTACAATATCGGCCAGACCAGTTCGTTCTGGGTTCCCTACAGCCAGTGGGAATCGATGCGGCTCGCGCCCGGATTCTCACACTACAACGCCTGGAGCCATTATCCCGTCGGCCTTCTGCCGAGCGACGGCACCGTAGCGACCGGGAGGGACCGGACGAGCAGCTCCTGCCTGGGCACGCTCAACGGGCTGCACCATCTTCTGAAGGACGGCCGCATGGAGGCCTATAACATCTATGGGCTGACGGACCTTCCGGCCGCCGACCTCAGGACGTTGAACCGCTCCTGGAATTCGGCACCGGCTGTCAAGGACCTGAACGGCTGTCGAAGCGCCGGCTATGATCAGAGGCAAGGGGCCTACGTGATGATCCGGGAGTCGGAGCGGCTGTCTTTTAGGCTGAACGGCTCCGAAGAGAACCCCGTCTTGAATCCTTGCTTCGTCATCCGAGGTTGGGGAGGACCGTCTCCCGCCCATGCAAAGATCGACGGCCGAGCCCAGGTTACCGGCCCGGATTTCAGGCAGGGCGTCATCCGAGACACCGACGGCACGGAAACGATGGTCATTTGGGTCAGGCAACGGTCTGACCAACCGCTGAAATACGAGATCTACTGAGAGGACATCGCAACCAATCCGGTGTGTCTGCGAGTGTTCGTCGCTCGGTAGGAAGGAAGGTCACGGATGACGGATGACGGACTCCTTAGGCGGGTTCCCGGGGCCAAGGAATGGACGAGCTACCGGCGCCTGGTCACGGCTCTGCATCATCGGGAACCGGACCGTGTCCCGTTCGACCTCGGCGGCTCGATGGTCACCGGCGTCAATGTCCGCGCCCTGACGGCGCTGCGCCAAGTGCTCGGCCTGCCCGGCGAAGCCCAAGTCCTGGATCGGGTCACGCAGATGGCCGAGACCGGGGACGATGTGCGCGATCGCCTCAGGGTGGATGTGCGAAGCGTCCGACCGAACGCCCCAGGCCGGGCCGGGCTGGCCCGGGACCTTGGCTGGGTCGGCGATCACGACCGTTTGATCGACGAGTTCGGAATAGGCTGGCAAATGCCTAGGCACGGGGGGCATTACTATGACCTCTACTTCAGCCCCCTGGCGGACTGCCGGACCGTGGCCGACGTCGAGCGCAACCCCTGGCCCGACGCACTCGATCCGGCCCGCTTTGAAGGTCTCAAGCAGCGCGTCGACAATGTGGTCGAACAGGAGCACCTCGGCGTGGTCGTGGAGCGGATGCATGCGGGCATGTGGGAGCATGCCATGTGGATGCGGGGGTATGAGCAGTTCTTCATGGATATGGTCACGGATCCCGCGATTGTCCATGCCATCATGTCCAAGGAGCTCGAGGTCAAGATGGCCTATTGGGGCCGGGTGCTCGACCGGCTCGACAGGCACACCTTGGTCCTCTCGACCGCCGACGATCTGGGCACGCAGTCGGGCCCGCTCGTCTCCGTGGCGATGTACAGGGACCTGATCTGGCCGTACCACCGCCGGCTCTTCCAGTTCCTCAAGAGCCGGGCCCGGACCGAGATCTTCATCTTCTTCCACTGCGACGGAGCGATCTGGAAGTTCATCCCGCTCTTGATCGAGGCCGGCGTTGACATCCTCAATCCCTGGCAGGTCAACTGCAAGGGGATGGACGATACGAAACGCTTCAAGCGGGAGTTTGGGGCCGACCTGACCATCTGGGGCGGCAGTTGTGATACTCAATCCGTGTTGCCGTTTGGAACGCCCCAGCAGGTGCGCGACGAAACGCGCCGTCTCATCGAGGACCTGGCCCCCGGCGGAGGGTACGTGTTCGCGCCGATCCACGTGATCCAGGCGGGCGTCCCGCCGGAGAATATCATCGCCTGGTGGGAAACCCTGATGGAATACGGCCCTTATGATGAGACATGATTCTTGCCCCGTGGCGGGCTTGCCGGACGACGACCGTGCCCTGATCCGGTCGGTACTTCCCGAGCTGGGCGCTTGAACGAATCGACACCCATGTACCTGACATGATCCTCAGACACACGACCATGAACGCAAAGAAATCAGTTCTATGGCTGATCGCCTGCCTGCTGGGCTCGCAGGCCGATGCCCAGGATGCCCCGGCCATGGCGGCGCGAGAAGCGAATTGGGAAAGCCGTCAAGGCCATGCGCGATTACATGTGGGACGAACAGGCGGGGACGTTCCTGGCAGTCAAACGTGACTCACGTGAGAAGATCCGGGTGGCGACCATCAGCAGTTGGATTCCGCTGACGGCGGGCGTTCCCACCGCGGCGATGGCCGGGCGGATGGCCGATGTCTTGAGCACGCCGGCCTGGCAGACGCCGCTTCCGGTTCCGACCGTAGATCGAAGCGACAAACGGTGGAAACCCAGTGCCTTCTGGCGCGGCGACGTTTGGCCGCCAACCAACTACCAAATCGCCAGCGGCCTGGCCGCCTATGGACACAAGGAACTCGCCGCCGACATCTGTGACAAGACCATTGCCAACGCCATCCCGAACGGGATCAGCGAACGCTACGATTCCGTCACAGGCAAGGCCTTGGGCGTCCCGGACTACTGCATGAGCAGCACGCTGGTCACCATGATGCTCGACGGGATTACGAAGGAACACAGATTGAGACTGCGCGGTAAGGAAACCCGCCACGAACTGATAAGGTGGGCCATCATGAAAAGCACGCACAAACCGGATGAGCCAACAATGTATTCGATGAAGTTCCAGGCCGTTGTGTTCACACTGGTCTTCGCACTGGCGAACGGGCTGGCGGCCTCCGAGCAGGTCATGCCGCCGCTCCTCGGGAATCGCTTCCTTACCTTCAACACCGTCGTCCGTGTGCGGCAGATCGAAGTCACCCGCGACACCGCCCACGGCCCAGACGAATCGAGCGTCCACACG
>DCUI01000144.1:0-3412 GCA_002327785.1 Phycisphaerales bacterium UBA2218 | reverse complement strand
TACCGCCAGTTGCGCGGTCTGGTCGTGTCCTATCACAAGAAGTTCGGCGACGAGATCACCTTCATCCCCGGCGCCTACTTCGCCAACATGTACAACACCCGCGGGCAGGTAAACCGCGACCTCCACGAGGGCCTCCAGCGGGTTTCCGAAGTCGTCGGCGACGGCTACCGCCCGAAGAGCGTGGTCGCCGGATTCCTTTCCGCCGCAAACCTCCGCTACCTTGCCGAAGAGGAAGGCATCCATGTCTGCCAGGGCAACATCTGGAGCCAATACGCCGTCGATAACGGCGACGGCGAAGGATCGATCTGCTACCCCTACTACCCGTCGCGCGAGCACTTCTGCAAACCTGCCCGCGGCAAGGACGACTTCATCGATTGCGTCAACCTCGACGGCTGGACCATCGACTTCCTCTGCGCCCGCATCCCCGGCGCTCGGACCGTCAATGGGGAGCGCTGGCGCAGCCGCCAGGGAGTCGGCCCGATCGAGACGCTGCTCGATATGGGCACCGAGCGCGGCCTCCAGGCCATGCTCGCCACCACCGCCACCCATTTCGACAACGGCTTCGCGCGCAACGGCTTCGCCTGGGTGACCTGCGGCTGGGAGATGAGCCTGGTCGAAGCCCGCAAGATCTACGGCTATGGCGGCCGCAACGGCATGGAAGGCCTGCACCTCTGGCTCACCGAAATCCGCAAACGCTGGCCCGACGCCCGACTCATCACCCAGGGACAGTTCGGTGAACTCTGGCGTGCGCAGTTCAAGAACAACGACGGAATCAACTATCGTTTCGTCCACCGCGGCTGCGGCATCCGTGCCTCGGAAGCCGACAAGGAAATCCGGTGGTTCATGAACAAGGACTTCCGTCTCGCCCTCCTGCGGAACTGGAAGGAGAACCTGCCCGAAAAGGTCATCGACTTCACCCGCTACGATCTCCCTGCCGCCGAACCCGCCGACCCCGAACCCGGTAAGCACTCCCGCAACTGGAGTCTCCTGAACCGCATCAACCAAAAAGGCACCCGTCCGCAAGACCAGCCGATTCCACTCGCCGGGCTCACCGAGGAAGAGCGCGCGCTCATCCGCTCTCATTACCCCGAACTCATGGAGCCCCAATGAACCATGGAGTGTTCCAAGAACTTCTCAGCAACACATGAAAGACCAGGAGAAAATGAATGCCATGAAACGAAGAACCTTTCTTTCGATTGCAGCCCAGGCCGTGGCCGCACAAAGGGTCCTCCCTTCGTTCGCCATTGGGAAACCAGGCCCGTCCGCGAACAGCAAACTGAACATCGCCTTCATCGGTTCCGGCGGCTGGATTGCCCGGCAACCGTATGAGCAGGGGTGCCGCGAGGAGAACCTCGTCGCCTTCTGCGATGTGGACCGCGATCAATGTGCGGAAAACATGAAGAACTGGCGAACCACCCAGCCCTTCTTCGAAGATTTCCGCGTGATGCTCGACAAGATGCATAAGGAGATTGACGCGGTCGTCGTCTCCACGCCCGACCATACGCACTTTCCCGCCACCCTGGCGGCCATGGAACGGGGCCTCCACGTCTACACCCAGAAACCGCTGACGCACAACATCTGGCAGGCCAGGACTTTGGTCAAAGCCAAGGAGCACTACAAAGTGGTCACCCAGATGGGCAATCAGGGACATGCGGGGGCTTCGATTCGTCAGTCAGTCGAAGCCTACCGGGCCGGCGTGATCGGAGAGGTGAGCGAGGTCTTTGCCCACAACAGCGGTCCCGATATGGGAGGCGAGCATTTCGCAAACCCTTCGACAATGCCGCCCCCCGCTTCCCCGGTTCCCGCGGGTCTCGCCTGGGATCTCTGGCTTGGACCTGCGGCCAAGCGGGATTTCTATCGCGATTACGTCCCCTACAAATGGAGGGCTTTCTACGATTTCGGCTCGGGCATGCTGGGCGACTGGGGATGTCACACCTTTGACACGCCGGTCTGGGCGCTCGAGCTTGATCCGCCTGATGTGGTGGAGTGCGTGGAGCGCAAGACCTCGTTGGAGGGTCTAATCCCGGCTGGAAGCCGGATCAAGTATCACTTTCCTGCCAATGCGAAGCGCGGCCCGGTTGTGCTCAACTGGTTCGACGGCCCGCAGGACTGGTCGAAGGTCGGGCGCATAGACCGGTTCGGGGCCGATCATGCCGCCTATCTGGGGCGCGCCTGCTGGATGGTCGGCGCCAAAGGCCTGATCGGCTGCGACACGCATGCTGGATCGTCCACAATCCTACCCGTTGAAGCACGCAAGGAGTGGCAGGNNGCGAAGGCGGCCGCCGAGTCCATCCCCCGCGTCAACGGAGGCCCCTTCCGCGAGTGGTTGAATGCGATCAAGCAGACCGGCCCGGAGCCGGGATCGAACTTCACCTACTCGGCCAAGCTGACCGAGATCATTCTCCTGGGGGTGCTGGCCCAGCGTTTCAACACCCGCATCGAATGGGACGCCAAGGCCGGTCGCATCACCAACCACCCTGAGCTGAACGCTTTCGTCAAAGAGCCGGCCAGAAAAGGCTGGGAATACGGCGAGGGTCTATGGAGGAATGGATCGTGAATCTGCAACTGATGAGCCGAACGGCCACGATCTGCTGGTTGTCGGCGCTGCTTCTTGTCGCCGCCCACCCGGCTCAAGCGCCCGGGGAAAACCGGCCCAAGGCCTGGACCGATCCGAATGTCGCCCGACAGGAGGATCCGGACTTCGCGATCCAGGGGGAATACGGGAGTGCCAGCGCAGGAGCCGGCCTCGGTGTGCAAGTCATTGCGCTTGGCAAGGGCCAGTTCGATGCGTATCTCTTGCAGGGCGGTCTGCCGGGGCTCGGATGGACTCCGGGGATACCGCGCACCCTGTTGAAAGGGGTGCGCGAGGGCGATAGGGCCACCTTCACCAGTGCCGACAAGAAGACATCCGCCACGATTCTCGGCGGCAATTTTCTGATGACAGGTGCGGATGGAAAGAACTCCACTCTCCCGCGCATCGAACGCACCAGCTCCACGCTTGGAGCCAAGCCGCCCAAGGGAGCATGGGTCCTGTTTGACGGCGGTTCCGCAGAGCAATGGGAGAACGGCAAGAGCGAAAAGGGCTGCCTGCTCGCCACCGGTTGCACCAGCAAGCAACGCTTTGGCGATTACAGACTCCATCTGGAGTTCCGCACGCCTTACCAACCCACGGCACGCGGCCAGCAGCGCGGCAACAGCGGCGTCTATCACAGCGGCCGCTGGGAAACTCAGATCCTCGATTCGTTCGGACTCGACGGGAATGACAACGAATGCGGCGGCATCTACTCGATTTCCAAACCCCGGTTGAACATGTGCCTGCCGCCGCTCGCTTGGCAGACCTATGACGTCGAGTTCACCGCCGCCCAATTCGATGCTTCCGGGAAACGCACCGCCTGGCCCCGTATCACGGTCC
>DCUI01000055.1 GCA_002327785.1 Phycisphaerales bacterium UBA2218 | reverse complement strand
TTTTGATGAGTAATGGAGCACTAGCGTTTATCGCTAATCCCCTTGTCTTCTCCGCATCTACGCTTACACGCTTCTACTCTTCCACGCTCAACTTCTTCCGGGAAGTTGAGCCGTGCGAATTCGCCGAAGAGCTCCAGGGCCTTGCGGTCGTAGGCCCGGGCCGCCTCGACCGGGTCGTTGTAGTAGGCGATGTGCTTCGGCTTTTGTGTCGCGTCAGTCCATGCGTCCGGCCAGGTTCGTATCGGCGGCAGCGGGGTTGAATTCCCCCAGTCGATAGGCGGGGAAGTAGTCGGTCTCCGCGATGCCCTCGGCCTTCACGATCTCGTCGTACCTGGCGCGATCGAAGATGCGACCGCAGAGATACGTCGGCTTTGTCCCGGAAGACCATTTGCGTTTGAATTCCGCAAGACCGTCCTTGCTGTTGTCGCGAGTGCCCGCCGTCCCGGTGAAGTCGATCCATCGCACCTTGCCGCTGAAGTACTGAATGGCGGACCAGTACATCGCATAGCCCGCCCCCAACTTGTACCCGGCGGAGTCCATGCAAACCAGATGATTGTAGGCTACGTCGCCTTGAACGTACCAGGCCATCATCCCGACCGTGTCTTGTCCGCTGGCGGCGCGAAGCAGGAGGAAGCCGGGGACGCGCATCTGCTGGAGGAAGACGCCGCGGGAGAACCTGTGCATCCCCTTGAGATCATGTCGTTCGATGAGGCATCCATAGAGTCGGACCCAGTCGTCGAGGTGGTCCGTCGGATTGGGGCACAGCTCGACGTGAAGCCGCCGCAGCGCCGCCTTTACGTCTCGCCGGGCGCTCTTGCTGACGGTCTCTTTGATCGAACGGGTCGTATCGAGAATGTAATGTTCCTTGAACGGGAGGAACTTGTCCGGGAAGCACTCGCGGAATTCCTCCACGGCGTACCGCCCAAAGGGATCCAGCACGAGGCAGACGGAGACCAGGTCCGAAGCCAGCTCATCGAGGTCGGCCTTCAACTGGGACCAGTCCCGGCATGTGAACAAGGGGTAACACCCCATGGCGTCCCGGTAGGGCGTGCCGGGGATCGCTCTCTCCAGGACCCAGCCCCCACAGCGCAGCAGTTCGCGAGGCGAACCATACGCCGAAAGCGACCTTGCATAATCAGGATGGGCATAACCTGTAAGCATAGTGCCTCACACCGGTTTCATTATACCTATTTCGACCAGGCGCAGAGGCGGCATTATCCGATGGCGTCGGGAAAAACGCCAGTGTCTACAATAGTGCGGGCGACAAGGCCCTCACGCCTCACCGCATGCGGCCGGCGGTCTGATAATCTCCATGCTTGTCTTCCTGTGTACGTGTGGCGAGGGCATTGACAAGGAGAAAGCCGTCCCGTAGAGTTGCCCACGGTCGCTCGGACGCCGAGAGCGGCGTTCCGTGCCGGGCGGTCTTGGGAGTGAATTGGAGCGACGAGGAATCATGCGACGACGGATGATGGCATCTCTGATTTTGCTTTCGGGCGTTGGGGGAATAGTCTCGCGTTGTCCGGCCGACGCAGGGCCTCGGCGCGAGCACGGGCTTCACTACGCCGAGCCCGCCTTGGTCTGGGATGAGGCCATGCCTCTGGGCAATGGGCTGCTCGGGGCGCTGGTCTGGGGCGACGGCAGGCCGCTGCGGATCTCGTTGGATCGCACGGATCTATGGGACCTGCGGCCGGTGCCCGAGTTCCGGTCGGCCGACTATTCATACAGAACGATGCGCCAGTGGGTCAAAGAGGGCCGGATTCAGGATTTGCACCGGCTGTACGACGATCCGTATGGCAATCCCGGCCCGACGAAGATTCCCGCTGGAAGGATCGAACTGACATTCGATGGCGACTGCGCGTTCGAGGACGCATCGCTGGATCTCGCCAAGGCGTCCGCGGAGGTGCGATTCGGCGACGGCGCCATCGCACGGGTCCTCGTGCACGCCGGGCGGCAGATTGGCGTGATTCAGATCGCTTCTCGCAAACCTGTGTCCATCAGGCTGATTGCGCCACCGTTTGCCGGCGAGGTTACGGAGGAGGCGGGAGCAGGAAAAATCAGCGCCGGTGATCTGGCCACTCTGCGCTACGAAGCACCCCTGGAGCAACGCGGCGACAACTGGGCGGCATACCTTCAGAAAGGTTGGGGCGGTTTCAGCTTCGCCGTGGTCCTTGTCTGGCGACAGTTCGAATCCGGCTGGCTTGGCGTCTGGTCGATCTCGACTTCCAAGGAGTCGATCGATCCGCTGGCTGCCGTGCGAGAACGCTGCGAGACCGCGCTCGAACGGGGGTTTGGCATGCTGGTGCAGGAGCACGAGCGGTGGTGGGCTTCGTACTGGGATCGAGTGTCGGTTTCCGTGCCGAACCCGGTGATCGAGCGGCAGTGGTACCTGGAGACGTACAAGTTCGGCGCCGCGACCCGGCCGGATACGCCTCCCATTACGCTCCAAGGCCCGTGGACGGCGGACGACATGAAGATCCCGCCGTGGAAGGGCGACTACCATCACGATTTGAACACCCAACTGAGCTACTGGCCCGCCTACAGCGGCAATCGTCTCGACGGCGCCCGGGGTTACGTGCGATGGCTCTGGGAGACGAGAGAGACCTCGCGGGAGTGGACGAAACGGTTCTTTGGCCTGCCCGGTTTGAACGTGCCGATGACGGCCGACCTGGAGCAGAACCAGATCGGCGGTTGGCATCAGTACACACATTCGGCGACGACGGCCGCCTGGCTGGCCCATCATTTCTGGCTGCACTGGCGATACAGCATGGACCGCCAGTTCCTCAGAGAACGGGCCTATCCGTGGCTCAAGAGCACAGCGGTTTTCCTGGAGGCGGTGACGGAGAAGGGCCCCGATGGCAAACGGGCGCTGCCGCTGAGTTCGTCCCCTGAGATCAACGACAATCGATTGGAGGCTTGGTTCCGGTCGATCACGAACTATGACCTGGCTCTGATTCGATGGACGTTCGAGAGAACGGCGGAATTGGCCGAACTGCTCGGGGAACAAGGCGGGGCCGACCGCTGGCGCACCGTGTTGTCGGAGATGCCCGACCTGGCTATTGACTCGAAGGACGGCAGGCTGCTCGTGGCGAAGGACTACCCGCTCCCGGCCTCGCACAGGCATTTCTCGCACCTGATGGCGATCCATCCGCTTGGAATGATCCGTTGGGAGAACGGAGACCGCGATCGTACGATCATCAAGGCATCCCTGGCCGACCTCGACAAGCTGGGCACGAAGCAGTGGTGCGGCTACAGCTTCTCCTGGCTGGCGAGCCTGGCCGCACGGGCCCGGGACGGCGAGAAAGCCGAGCGGGCATTGGAGATCTTCTCACGTGCCTTCTGCCTGCGCAACGGCTTCCACTGCAACGGCGATCAATCCGGCAAAGGTTATTCCGATTTCCGATACCGACCTTTCACGCTGGAGGGCAATTTCGCCGCCGCGGCGGGATTGCAGGAGATGCTCCTGCAAAGCTACAGCGGCACGATCCGTCTATTCCCGGCCGTTCCGGCGAGCTGGCACGACGTGTTCTTCAAAGGACTGCGGGCGGAAGGGGCGTTCGTGGTTTCCGCGAGGCGCGAGGCCGGACGCGTTCGATCCGTGGAGATCGTTGCTGAGGCAGGCGGTCCATTGCGTCTTGAGAATCCGTTTGGCGAGGACGGCTATTCGCTGACCGGCGCCGAGCCGGCCAGTGTGAAGGCGTTTGGCCAGGATTTGTTCCTGGAGACGCTGCCCGGACAGAAGGTGACGTTCTCCCGCAAGTGAGGTTCTCGTATGCGGAGTGGTTCTCACACGGCTGCCGGCATTGTTCTGGCGGGTCTGGCCATGTCCGTGGGCTGGGGAATCCGCGGGGACTACGGGCATGAGGCCGGGGCGATGATCCCTGGTGCGCTCGTGGCTCTTGCTGTCTGCCTGGCCTCCGGCCGGGAGGACTGGTGGCGGCGGGCAAGCGTCATGGGAGCCTGCGGGGCCATCGGATGGGCCTTCGGCGGGCAGATGAGCTACGGTCGGATCATCGGGTACACGGCGTCCTCGTCGCTGCCCGACGTGTACTACGGCTACGCGTGTCTCTTTGTCGTCGGCGGATTGTGGGCGGGCATCGGTTCGGCGTTTCTGGCTATGAGCATCACGCAGCCGGCGTCGGATCTGGAGCGTTTCGTCCGTCCAATCGTGGCCCTGGGGCTGGTCTGGCTTATCATGGCATGGAGCGGGCTGACGAGCTACCTGGCGGGGCAATGGAGCCTCAACGACACGGATTGGGTGGGCGCCCTGTCGGCATTGCTGGTTGCGGGCGGCTGCGCCGTGTTCTTCCCCGCCGACCGTCGCGCGTGCGGGCTCATCGCGACGCTGGCGGCAGGTTGGTGGATTGGATACCTGCTCTTGACTGTACTCCTGGGCCTGCGCATGACTCCGCCGCGAAGCGACAACTGGGCCGGCTGTGTGGGGCTGTTCGTTGCCTTGATTCTGTACTTGCTCAAACGCAGAGATCGCGTGGCGGTGACAACGGTGGGATGGGGAGTCCTCATCGGCGGCATCGGATTCGTGCTCGGGGATTTTGTGAACATGCTGGGCCGGGCCGAATGGGGACCGATCGGCCGATACGGAATCCTGCAGGGCCTTGACTACTGGAAATGGATGGAGCAGTCCTTTGGGCTGGTCATGGGACTCGGAATGGGAGCCGTGTTCCTGACGCGCGTCGCGCCGAGGATTTCACGCCCGGCCGAGGACTCGCCGAAGCGGTGGTTTCGGACGGCTTCGCTCGTGTTGCTCCTGCCGGTCATGATGTGGCTGAATCTCTCGAAGAACGCCACAAACTGGGTGGCGCAGAATCGCGTTCCCAGGGATGTCCTTGGAATTGGCTCGACCTGGTGGTTTCTGATCGTCGGGGTTCTGATATCGGCGGGTGCGATTGTTGTCATCATCCGGTATCATCGCGGCGGGTTGGCGATGTCCCCGACAAGTGGCTTCGGCCGGGCGCAACTGCTGTTTCTCACCATCCTGTGGGTATTCACGATCGGGGCGTCCATGCAGGCGCTGCCTGCAATGTCAGGCCGGGCGACATTTCTCGTGCAGGTGAGTTTCTGGATCACGGCCGGCATCTGCTCACTGGTGGTCCTCGGTTTGACGGAGCTGCCGGTCAGCGAGCCGTTGGAGTCATGGAGTGCATCCGCTGACTCATGGCGGCTCGGACGACGGTTCTGGGCGTCGCTCTGTTTCGTCCCGTTGCTATTGTTTGCCGTTGCCGGCATGACCGTCGCATCGCATGCGGAACCGCTGCCCGGCAGCCAGTTGCGCTTCGATAGCGCGTCCCTTCCTACTTCACCGCCAGCCACGACTCGGTGAATTTCGCATACTTGATGGTCTTACCCGAGTAGGAGTGATGATAGCTGTAGACGGCGTGCAGAGTGCCGTCGGCGCCCTGGATGATCGATGGATAGGCACTGGAGATCTTGAAGGCATGGGGGATGCCGAGTTCAAGGTGCTTGGTATGAGACCACGTCCTTCCCTCGTCCGTCGAGAGCGACACGGCCAGACTCTCACGGCCTTCCTCGGTGTCGTTGTAGGCCAGGACCCAGTGGCCGTTGTGGAGCGTCACGATGTCCGCCCCTGATCCGGGATTTGGGAGATCGCAGTCCCTGACCGGGCTCCAGTTCAGTCCCTTGTCTTGCGATGTGCTGATGTGCAGCCTCTTCGGCGCCGGGCCGTTGTCTCGCATATACGCGACGAGCGTTCCGTCCGCACGTCTGGCGATGCTTGGCTGGATATTGCCCGCCGCGACGAGGGGCTCGCTGAACTGCCAGATCTGCCCGCCGTCGTCCGTGATCGCCATGAGGGAGAAGCTGAAGCCGTCCGAGTACAGTGGCACGATCAGCCGCCGGCCGTCCACGAGGACGGCTTTGTTCTTCGTCTGCCATCCCATCCGCCGAAAATAGGGATATCCGAGGTCTTTGTCGGTCATCCGTTCTGATGGTTCCCGGAGCACGCCCTTGGCGACCATGTCCTCGCCGCGAGCCTTGGAGAGCATTCGTTTGCCCCAGGCGTTCCACAGCCCGTCGGCCACCGCCGCTTCTCCGGGCCGCAAGGCATAGATGCCTTCCTTGAGATACGTCGCATACTCCTCGACTTGCCGCTCGATGGATCTGACGAACCGATCGCCCGGCTGGATGCCTCGCTCCGCGGGGTCGCCCGGCTTGACGTGCAGGACATCCTGCCAGGTCCACCTCGGCGCTTCGGCCTGGTTCGAGTAGTCCTCGCTGAGGCGGTACTTGAGCAGCGACGTCTCCCACTGATTGGCGATGACCGTGTACCACATCAACCACAGGCGATCCTTCGCGTCCATGAACAGGATGGGATTGATGTCGGGAAAGCCCGGCGTGTCCGCCATCAGGAACGGCCTGCTCCAGCGGCCTGTGCCCGCTCTGAGCCGAGTCCCCATGATCCTCACGTCGTCCGCCCACCGCTCGCCGGAGCCCTGAAACCATGCGACCAGCAGATCGCCGTTGGGCAGTTCGACGATCGTCGAGCCGTGGACGTGTTCTGCTATAAGGGGAAACAGATCCTGCCCCTCATAGACCATCGCCGGTTGTCCGCTCGTGTCGGGATGATCCGGCCGGATGGCCTCATCCGCCGCACAGGGGCTTGTTGCCAGAGCCAGGAATGCCAGAAGGATCATGGGTACCTGCCGAACTGCGGAAGACACCGTGTATCGCATGCCAATCTCCTTTCTCCGATCGACGGATGGCTATTTCATACCAGATGGCTTGTTGGAGGTCAAATGTCGCATCGAAGGTCGGGAAGCCATATTGCCCGACTCACAGCAACACGAGTACAGTCGTCTACAACCATCGGGTTTCTGAAGAGGCGAGCGGGGAGGCTCATCCTGCGCGGTGGGCGGAATCTGCCACCGAATGCCGACCACATACCAATTCTCACCTTTGCCGCTCGTTGTCTGGACCTCTGGGCCACTCGCGGGTAGAATGAGTGCAGAGTGCCGATTCGAGTGAGAGACGGGGGGTGTGTCTGGAAAGAGATGCAGAAACACGAATGGAGATGACCGACCATAACCAGCCGCAGCGGATTCTGTTGGCGGATGACCAGCTCAGTATGCTTAAGGCCCTTCGGCTGCTGCTCAAGGGCGAGGGCTATGAGATTGAGACGGTCGCCTCGGCGACGGCCATTGTCGAGGCGATCGGGCGGCAGGATTTTGACGTGGTCCTGATGGACCTCAACTATGTGCGAGGCAGCACGTCCGGCCAGGAGGGACTGGACCTGCTCTCGAAGATCCAGCAAATCGACAGCACGCTGCCGGTCGTGGTGATGACCGCGTGGGGCAGCGTGGAGCTCGCGGTCGAGGCGATGCGGCGGGGGGCCCGCGATTTTCTCACCAAGCCGTGGAAGAACGAGCGTCTGCTGGCCATCCTGCGAACGCAAGTGGAGTTAGGCAGGGCCCTTCGCAGGGGTCGCCAGCTTGAACAGGAAAACCTCCTGCTGCGGAGCGAGGACCGGCCGTTCTTCATCGCCCAGTCCCGGGCGATGCAGCCGGTGCTCGAGGCAATCGCCCGCGTTGGCCCTTCGCACGCCAACGTGCTGATCACCGGCGAGAACGGCGTGGGCAAAGGCATCGTCGCCCAGGCCCTGCATGGCGCTTCCTCGCGAAAAGACAAGCCTCTCGTGAGCATCAACACCGCGAGCATCCCGGCCACGCTGTTCGAAAGCGAGCTGTTTGGCCACGTGGCCGGCGCGTTCACGGATGCCCGGTCCGACCGCATCGGGCGGTTCAAGCTGGCCGACGGCGGAACCTTGTTTCTGGACGAGATCGCCAGCATCCCGGCGAACTTGCAATCGAAGCTGCTTCGCGTGCTGGAGAGCGGCGAGTTCGAGCCGGTGGGGTCGTCGAAAACACACCGCGTGGACGTGCGTATCCTCTCGGCGACCAACGCGAATCTCACGGAGGAGGTCGCGGCCTCGCGGTTTCGCCAGGACCTGCTGTACCGCCTCAAGACCGTTGAGATTCGGATCCCGCCGCTGCGGGAGCGAAGGGAGGATATTCCCCTGCTGGCGGTGCATTTCCTGCAGAAGCACGTGGGGCGGTATCGCAAGAGCCTTGGAGGCTTCGATTCAGCGTCGCTGCGGGTGCTTCTGGACTATCCCTGGCCGGGCAACGTGCGAGAACTCGATCACACAGTCGAGCGGGCGGTGCTCATGGCGCGCGGGACCACCGTGCAGGCCAGCGATCTCGGGATCGAGTTGAGGTTGGAAGCGGGACCGACCGTCGAAAATATGACGCTCGACCAGGTCGAGCAGATGATGATCAGAAACGCGCTGTCCAGGTTCCAGGGCGATATCAGCAAGGCGGCCGAGGTCCTGGGGCTGAGCCGTGGGGCCCTCTATCGGCGGCTGGAAAAGCATGGGATCGAGTAGGAGTTTGAAGTGTGAAGTTTGAAGTGTGGTGGCCTAACGCTTGAAACTTCAGACCAGGTGCTTCACACTTCTTTTATGAAATACGAGCATCGCATCCTGATCCTCGGTTTTGCGGCGGGGCTGGCCGGCTCCGTCACGTCGTTCTTCCTGCTGTGGCTGTGCGACCTGACGATCCGGACCCGCGTGACGCTGGCGGTCCTGATTCTCTTTGCCTGGCTGGTTGCGGTGCTCGCCCTTCACAGCAGGGTGGTGTTCCCTCTGCGGACTCTGTCGAACCTCATCGGGGCGCTCCGGGAAGGGGACTATTCTCTGCGGGCCAGGGGCGCTCGACTGGACGACGCGATGGGCGAGCTGATCTGGGAGGCGAACGCCTTGGCCGGGTTTCTTCGCGAGCAGCGGCTCGGCGCGATGGAGGCGATGGCCCTGCTTCGAAAGATCCTCGCGCAGATCGACGTAGCGTTGTTCGGTTTTGACAGCGAGGGCCGTCTGCAACTGGTCAACGACAGCGGCAAACGTCTGCTCGGCCGGACCGATGAGGAGCTTCTCGGGTGCCGAGCGCAGGAGTTGGGACTGACCGAATGCCTGGCCGGCCAGACGCCCCGCGTGGTCGATGTCACGTTTCCGGGCGGCGCCGGCCGATGGGAGCTGCGGCGAGGCCGCTACCGGGAAAAGGGCGCCTCCCACAGCCTGGTCTTCCTTTCGGATCTGACTCGCACCCTGCACGAGGAAGAGCGGCGGGCCTGGAAGCGACTTATCCGGACCGTGCGTCACGAGGTGAACAATTCGCTGACGCCGATCCAGTCGGTGGCGGACAGCCTGCGGGTGCGGATCGGCCGCAAACCATTGGCGGACGACTGGGAGGAGGACCTTAAAGGCGGCCTGGAGCTGATCTCCGAGCGGGCGGAGGCCCTCGACCGCTTTATCGGGGCCTACTCCCGCCTGATGCACCTGCCCCAGCCGCGTTTCGCACAAATGGATGTCGCCCACCTATTGCGCCGGGTCGCGGGCCTGGAGACGCGGATGGGGGTCGCTGTCGTGGCCGGCCGCGATATCCAGGTTCGGGGCGACCGCGACCAACTGGAGCAACTGCTCATCAACGTGATCTCGAACGCGGTCGAGGCGAGCCTCCAGAGCCGGCCGGACGGCGATGGGCAAGTCACCGTCGGCTGGCAGACCGACAGCGAAGCGGTCGAGATTCATATAGATGACGACGGCCCCGGCTTGGCGGAGGGCGTGGATGTCTTCGTCCCGTTCTACACCACGAAGGACCACGGCTCCGGCATCGGCCTGACCCTGAGCCGCCAGATTGCCGAAGCCCACGGCGGCAGCCTGACCCTGGAGAACCGTCGCGGCACCGTTGGCTGCCGGGCAACACTGAGACTGCCGACAAGCGCATGATGCTTTGTGGCAGGGTCAGAGGAGAGCTCTCGCCATCCGATCTCAGAGGTCCCTGCCATATGACATGACTGCCATCGACTAACCGCCGAAATGGTCGTCAGGTGTTATCTGCACGCCTTCACCGCGGGCGATCTTGATGATGGGTGTTGTCGCATCTTCAACCCATTGTCGCTCGCCACAGGGGATAGGTTCGATGCGGCTGTCCGTGCGGGCAGCTACACGCCACAGACAATTGATGGCCTCGCGCGAGAACGTGCCGTCGAATGCGGAGGACACGACTAACAGATCGATGTCGCTCCATTCGTGGGGATGACCTGATGCGCGAGACCCGAAAATGATCCCTATGTGGGCCAGAATGCCCTGATCTACGAGGTAATGCAGGTATCGTCGGACCACCTCCAAAACTGACGAGTCAATTTCTTTCTCGACGTCTCCCATAATCGGGTATTCTATCATGACAGGCATGCGTCATCAACGCCGGCATGAAGATATGTATAGGAGTGGCGGATGGGAATACTGGGCCAAGACGCCGGAGGCGGCGTCCGTCGGAGTTTGAAGGGTTTTGGCTCTGCCGCCGTGGCGGTGCTCGTGCTGATCGTGGGCAGTGGGGTTGGGCCGGTGCTTGGCGAGAGGAATGCTCTGACTGAGCAAGCGCAAAGGTGGTTGGCCGCCTTGCTTGAGGTCCAGGTCACGATAGCCTCGATGGACCCGAACATTGATGAGTTCAACGCTGCTGCGGAGGAGTTCTCGGCCAGAAGTGAATTCGAGTTCCCCCTGTGCTGGGATTGGTGTCTGCAGGACCTGGGGGCGGACTTCGGGCCCTGGTTGTCGGTTTCCACGCTGCCGGCGGCGGCGCGGAAGGCGACGGCCCGCGTGCTTGCCGAGCTTGGAGAGGCCGGCCGGGATTTGAGGGATGCGTTCGACCAACTCGTGAACGAGCCTACGTCTGTCGAGGCGGTTCACTGGCTTCAACTGTACCTGCACGCTGCCGAAGCGCGCCGCGAGATTCGCCTGCGGACCTTGCGCCAACAGTATCCTTATTGGATCTTCACGAAGCATCACACACTGGGTGGCTCGCACTATGCCTATACCGAGGGCCAGTCCGACGCCCAGCATGAACGGCAGTTCGATCCGGACGCAGCGCTGTGCCGGCTCGACCTCGATGGCAACCAGGCCCGCGTGCACACGCTGATCGAGGATTCCGACGGGGTCATCCGGGACCCCGATGTGTCGTGGGACGGACGACGCGTGCTCTTTGCCTGGAAGAAATCCGACCGCGAGGATGACTACCATCTCTACGAAATGACGGTCGCCGACGGGGCGGTGAGGCAGTTGACCCACGGCCTGGGTTTCGCGGATTATGAGGCCGTCTATTTACCGAACGACGACATTCTGTTCAACTCCACTCGCTGTATCCAGACGGTGGATTGCTGGTGGACGGAGGTCAGCAACCTGTACACCTGTGACCGTGAGGGCCGGTACTTGCGGCGGTTGACCTTTGACCAGGTGCACGACAACTATCCGACGGTGATGTCGGATGGTCGCGTGATCTACACCCGTTGGGAGTACAGCGACCGCGGCCAGCTCTTCGTTCAGGGTCTGTTCCAGATGAATCCCGACGGCACGGGCCAGGCGGAATTCTATGGGAACCAATCCTGGTTTCCGACCTCGCTGTTGCACGCCCGCGGCATCCCCGGTACGCAGAAGGTCGTCGCGACCTTCTCGGGTCACCACACGCTCCAGGTGGGCAAGCTGGGGATCGTGGACCCGGACCGGGGCCGACAGGAGAACGCGGGCGCCCGGTTGATCGCCCCCGTCCGTGATACGCCAGCCGAGCGCATCGATTCCTATGGGCAAGATGGCGACCTGTACCAGTATCCTTATCCTCTTTCGGAGTCCGAGTTTGTGGTTGCCTGTGCGCCTCTGGGCTGGTCTCGCTCGCCCACGCTCTTCAAACTGTATTGGATCGCAGCGGACGGCCGTCGGGAGTTATTGGTGTCCGACCCCGGCATTTCCTGTAATCAGCCGGTGCCCCTGGCGGTCCGGCCGAGGCCGCCCGTCCGCCCCAATCTGGCAGACTATCGGCAGACCTCCGGCACGTGCTATCTCAAGGACATCCATGCCGGCCCGGGATTGGCGAGCATTCCTCGCGGCACTGTCAAGAAGCTCCGTGCGGTCGGCCTGGAGTATCGTGCGGCCGGCGTCGGCTGGAACTACAACAGGGGCCCCGCCGGCGATGCCCTGGTGAGCACGCCGGTGTCTATCGGCAACGGAAGCTGGGATGTGAAGGTTGTGCTGGGCGAGGCCACCGTCCGCGAGGACGGCTCGGCCTTCTTCACGCTGCCGGCGCGGACGCCCATCTACTTCCAGGCGATCGATGCCCGCGGATATGCGGTGCAGACGATGCGAAGCTGGCTGACCTTGCAGCCGGGGGAAGCGGTCTCCTGCGTCGGCTGTCACGAGTCAAAAAACGATGCACCGCCGGCCGGTGTGGCGCCGAGCCTGGCGCTGAAGGCCGGGCCGCAGGATTTGATTCCGTTCCATGGCCCGGCGCGGGGCTTCAGCTTCAACCGCGAGATTCAGCCCATCCTGGATCGCCATTGTGCCAGTTGCCACAACGATGCGGGGAAATGGGAGGAGAGGCTGGGACGTGCGACGACTCTTGTGACGGTAGAGGCGGAGACTGTCCCACGTGGCGAGGGCGTCCCGCCCTTGCGTCGCGAGGCCATCTTGGCCTCGTCTCATCCATCTGTCGCACGCATTGCAGGTGAAGAGCAAGGGCAAGATGCCCTCGCCACGAAGGCTGCCTTCAGCCTGCTGGGCACACCGGCGGTGGAGAGCCTGGCGAAGAGGCAGTGGAGCGTGAGCTACCTCGCTTTGGCTCAGGCGAAGGAGCAGACGTTGGAGGGACATCGCTACCTGGCGGGCACGACCAACGGCCTCGTGAACTGGGTCAGCGCCCAGTCGGCGCCCGAGATGCTGCCACCATACTCCGCCGGAGCGGCCCGCAGCCGGCTGTTGTCCATACTCACGGATGGCCACTACGATGTGAAACTGGCGAGGGAGGAAGTCGAGCGGATCGCCTGCTGGATCGATCTGCTGGTTCCTTTCTGCGGCGACTACGAGGAGGCGAACGCGTGGGACGCCGAGGATGAGCAGAAGTACCGGCACTTCCTGGAAAAACGCCGCCGCATGGAGGAACAGGAGCGTCAGAACATCGCCGAGTGGCTGAAGTAGCACGGGCATCCTGCCCGTGAGTATCGTGGGCGTCCCGCTCATGTCTTCAAGATCACGGGCAAGATGCCCGTGATACTCACGGCTGGGACGGCCGTGCTACTCATGGACGAGACGCCCATGCTACGAGAGTGTCCGGAATCGGGCGCGCCAATCCGAAAGCGGACACTCGCGATGACCTTGGTCGCACGCGGCGGAGCGAGCACGCTTTTTTCGGCTATACAGCGTGGGTTCTCAACCCGTATATGAAGTCTCCGAGGCAGACCCCACCTGGCACGTCGTTTGCATCGCCACTCGTGCGAAGAAGGTGCAAACAGGAGTGGCCCATGAGAACACTTTGGCAGGACATCCGATACGGTCTTCGGATGCTGGCGCGAAGTCCGGGTTTCACGACCATGATTGTCCTGGTTCTGGGCGTGGGAATCGGCGTCACGACAGCCGTCTTTTCTATCGTCAGCGCGGTGCTGCTGCGCCCGTTGCCCTTTCCCGATGTGGATCGATTGGTGATGGTCTGGGAGACAAAGAGAGGCAGACCTGATAGTCTTGAGCCCATCATGCTTCTGCGCTTTCTGGACTGGCGAGAACAATGTACGGATTTTGAATCGATGGCGTTCTTCGAGCCGGGGGGCTGGGAGGAGACGCTCGGTGGTGTGGAAGAGGTCGCCCGGATCGTGGGGGCTCGGATCGACCCGCAATTCTTCTCTGTTCTCGGGGTTGTCCCGCTGCTGGGCCGCTCATTTACCACGGATGAGGGCAAAGAGGGCGGTCCCCCGGTGGTCATCCTCAGCCATGGCCTGTGGAAACGTCGCTTTGGCGGGGATTCGGAGATCCTCGGCAAGACCGTCCTGCTGGGCCGCAAACCGCATACGGTCGTGGGGGTCATGGGACCGGATTTCCGGTTCATCGGAACCGCGGATTTCTGGTGGCCTTTCCCCATGGATATCGATTCGATCCAACCGGTCGGACCGGGCACGAAACGCGGTGCGCACGGAGCCTGCGCCGTGGGCCGGCTCAAGCCGCAGGTCGCATGTGCGCGGGCGCAGGCCCAGTTGGAGACTGTCGCCCGACGCAGGACGCAGTATCCGGTATTCGAAGCGGATCGGGGCGTGCGTCTGACCTCACCTCATGAACATATCGTAAAGGATGCGAAGCTGTTGCTCTATGTGTTCCAAGCAGCGGCCCTGCTCGTACTCCTGGCGGCCACAGCCAATGCGGCGAATCTCATCCTGGCGCGGTCGGAATCGCGGGGCAGAGAGATGTCGCTGCGCACCGCCCTGGGAGCGGGCAGGAGTCGCATCGTCCGCCAACTGCTTACGGAAAGCCTGCTCCTGGCCCTTATGGGCGGCGGGCTCGGAGTGCTGATCGCCTTCTGGGGCGCGGCGAGCCTGGCGAAGGCGGCAGCCAGTCTCCTGCCTCGCGTCGAGGAGGTGAGCCTGGATTGGCGGGTGCTGGCCTTCACGTCTTTGGTTTCGTTGCTGTGCGGCCTGCTCTCGGGGCTGACTCCGGCGGTCCGCGCCATGAAAATGGACCCGAACGAGGGTCTCAAGGAAGGGGGGACCCTCCGTGGGTTTGCCGGTTCCCGGCGCAGTGCGACGCGTAACGCCCTGGTGGTCGCGGAGATCGGGCTGTCGCTCGTATTGCTGATCGGGGCGGGGCTCTTCCTCAAGAGTTTTGTCCTGCTTAACCAGGTGCGATTGGGGTTCGACCCGAAGAACGTGCTGGTCGCACAGGTTCCGGGAATCCACGAGGTGCTGGGCGGGCCGCTGGGGCCGGAGCTGTTGGAGCGATTGTCTTCGCTGCCGGGTGTGCAGGCGGTGGGGGCCGTCACGGCTCTGCCGCCCCGTACCTCGGGGACGCGGATGGACATGACCATCGGGGACGAACCGGCAGAGCACCTTGTCTGTCGCCAGGAGGTGACACCCGACTACTTCCGCGCCATGGGGATCGCCGTGGTGAAAGGACGCGGGATCACCGGGCAGGATGTCGAAGGCTCGCCCCACGTCGTGGTCGTCAATGAGACGTTCGTGAAACGCGTCTGCGGGGGAGTCGATCCCATCGGCAAGGAACTCGTGATGCGCACGCCGGACCCTTCCTATCAGAGACGTGACACGATCGTGGGGGTCGTAAAAGACGTGGCGAATCAGACGCTCCTGAACAAGACCGAGCCCGAGGCATACTATTCATACCGCCAAGCGGAGATCTGGGCGGACAGCCTGGTTCTTCGAACCGGACCCGACCCGGCGCGGCTGGCAATCCCCGTCCGCGACGCGATCCAGGCGGTGATCGGGAAGGACCACCCGATCTCCATGGAAACGATGGGCCAGCGGCTCGGCCATTCCATTCTTCCGCAGCGATTTCAGACGGCACTAATCGTGCTGTTCTCCGTCATCGGACTGCTGCTGGCCGCCGTCGGGATCTACGGCGTGATCAGTTACTCGGTGGCACAGCGTGTACGCGAGTTCGGGATTCGCATCGCCGTGGGAGCGAGGCGCGCGGACATCCTGGGCCTCGTCGTACGACAAGCGTCGTGTGTCACGGCTGCCGGGCTCGGACTTGGCCTGTTCGCAGCAGCGATTCTCACGCGCGTGCTCAGGACGTTCCTCTTTGAGGTCGAGCCGTTGGACCCGGTCACGTTCGCAGCCGTGTCGGTCTTTCTCGGCTGTGTAGCCCTTGCAGCCAGCTACCTCCCGGCCCGGCGGGCGGCGAGGATCGATCCGATGGCGGCGCTGAGGTATGAATAGGAGAAACCCATGAGAACGTTGTGGCAAGATGTTCGCTACGGACTCCGTATGCTGGGAAAGGCCCCCGGCTTCACGATGGTCGTGCTGGGGATTCTGGCGGTGGGGATCGCAGCCAATACGGCGCTGTTCAGCGTGGTCAACGCCGTGATCTTGCGGCCCTTGCCCTATGAGGACTCCGACCGCCTGGTGAGAATCTGGGAGGAAGGCGTTCGGATGGACGAGGGATTTGAGGCCCGCGCTCATTTTCCGTTTCTGCGTGAGAACAACGAGGTGTTCGAGACGGTCGCCGGGTACTGGCGAAACACGTTTTACGTGAGCGGGATCGAGACGCCGCACGAGGTGGGGGTCTATGAGGTCACTGCCAACCTGTTTCCCATGCTCGGGGCCCAGCCCGCACTCGGGCGAGGGTTCCTGCCCGAAGACGAGGCCCCCGCGGGTCGACACGTGGTGATCCTGAGCCACGAGTTCTGGCAACAGCACATGGACAACGACCCCAACGTGTTGGGCAAGGACCTCGCGCTCACGTCAACCGCGAAGGGCCAGAACGACGAGACGGCCCTGCAGCGCGAGAGCTATACGATTGTGGGTGTCATGCCGGCGGGTTTCAGCTTTCCCTTTGGCCGGTCTGTGCCGCTGTGGAGGCCACTGGTTCTTTCCGAACTCGGCAATGGGCACTTCACCTGGCCCATTCGCGCTCTGGCTCGCCTGAAGGAGGGTGTCACGGTAGAGCAGGCGGACGCGAACCTGGGCGTGCTGGCGGGGCAGCTTCGCCAGACCGCACCGCAGGCGAAGGTTGAAGCGGGCAAGATCGGCGTCACACGCCTGCTCGATGGCATGGTGGAAGGTCACCGCAAGATGCCGCTGCTGTTACTGGGGGCGGCAGGATTCGTCCTGCTGATCGCCTGCGGCAACGCCGCCAACCTGTTCCTCGTCCGCGCGACGGTGCGCCGGCGCGAGATGGCGATGCGCGTGGCCCTGGGCGCTTCGCGTCCTCGCGTCCTTCGGCAGATGCTCACCGAGAGCCTTCTGCTGAGTCTGGGCGCCGGGGTTCTCGGGCTACTGCTGACGTTCGGCGCGATCCGGATGCTGGTGCGTCTATGTCCGGCGGATATCCCGCGTTTGCAGGAGACAAGCATCGACCTGATGGTTCTCGCTTTCACATTGATCGTATCCGTATTGACGGGACTGCTGTTCGGCATGATGCCCGCCTGGCGGGCCTCCGATGTGCGCGGGGGCGAGACCCTGAAGGAGGGAGCCGGGCGGACCACCACCGGCCGCCACTGGCGACGGTTGCACAGTGGGCTCGTGGTCTCGCAACTCGGACTGTCCCTGATTCTGCTGATCGGAGCGACCCTGCTCATTCGCAGCCTGATCGCGCTGACGAGCGTGGAACTGGGGTTCCAGCCCGACCGCGTCCTGGCGGTGCATATCGTCTTGCCTGAGGCCAAGTACGCGGAGGCGGCCCGCGCGGACACCTTCTTCCGAACCCTGATGGAACGGCTGCGAGGCGTCTCGGGCGTCGAGTCGGTCGCGGGGCTTTTCAACGGCACGGAGGTCGGCGAGACTCTGGGGTCGATGGAGTTCTTCGAGGACGAATTCGTCGTTGGGGCTCAAGGCGATTCGGCGCCGGTACACACCGCCCGCTTCATGCTCGTCACGCCCGACTTTTTCGCCACGATGGGCATCCCGTTCCTGCGCGGTCAGACGGTCACGGACCAGGGGCCGGACAACGTCGTGATCGATAAGGCCTTTGCCCGGCAGTGCTTCGGGGACACCGACCCCATCGGACAAGACCTGCTCTTTCATGGTCACAACTATCCGCCGGTCCGCGTTATAGGAGTAGTCGATACTGTCAGGAGCTTCGAGACGCCTGAGCCGGGACGAGGCGTGGTCTATGGTCGCGGCAGAGAGTTCGGAAACCGGTTCGCGGTCGTTCTGGTTCGAACCTCCGGCACCCCGGCTGCCATCGCCCCGGCCGTGCGCCAGCAGGTCGCCGAACTGGAAAAGGACCAGGTGATCGAGACGATGGAGCCGCTGCGGGTGACCTTGGCACGGATGGTGGCGCCCCAGCGTTTCGTCATGCTCCTGTTGAGCCTGTTTGCTGCGATCGCACTGGCCCTGGCGGCGGTCGGTGTCTATGGCCTGCTGCAATACAGCACCGCCCAGCAGACGCACGATATCGGCATCCGCATGGCCCTGGGGGCCCGCCAGGTCGATATCCTCCGCGCGGTGGTGGCCCAGGGCGTCAAGCTGGCCTCGATCGGCATCCTCGTCGGCGTGATCGGGGCATTGCTGCTGACGAAGGTGATTTCCAGCTTCCTCTACGGCGTGACGTGCATGGACCCGGTGACGTTCGCGTGCGTATCGCTCGCGTTGGCGGGAATCGCGCTGCTGGCCAGTTACCTCCCCGCCCGGCGGGCGGCGAGGATCGATCCCATGGTGGCTCTGAGATGTGAATAGGAGAGAGAAATGAGAACGCTCTGGCAAGACATTCGATACGGCATCCGGATGCTGGCGAGGAACCCCGGCTTCACCTGCGTCGTGGTGGTGATCCTGGCGGTCGGCATCGGCGCGACCACGACGATGCTCAGCGTCATCGATGCCATGCTGCTTCGGCCGCCGCCTTATGAGGATCCGGAGAGCCTCGTGCATCTCTACCCCGGGGACGCAGCCGGCGACTCTGGGGGCGACAGCACATCCTATCTGAACTTCGTCGATTGGAGGGACCAGAGCACGGTCTTCGAGCAGGTCGCGGGGGTTACTACCGCGGGTTTCCTGTGGGCGACCACCGAAAGCCGGCGGGAGCGGGTCTGCGGGCTCGCAGTTTCCCCGGAGTACTTCTCCTTGTTGCGGATCAAGCCCGCGTTGGGTCGAGTCTTCCTGCCCGAAGAAGCGGAACTGAGCGGCGAGCCTGTCGCCATCATCAGCCATCGCTTCTGGCAGAGCTGGTTTGGAGGCGACCCTGATGTCGTCGGAAAGATGGTGGTGCTGGACCAGCGGGCGTACACCGTAATCGGAGTATTGGCAGCCGATTTCCGATATGCCATGCG
>DCUI01000042.1 GCA_002327785.1 Phycisphaerales bacterium UBA2218 | reverse complement strand
TCATCCTGACCGCCGACATCGACCTCGACCCAAACCTCCCCGGTCGCAAGGTCTTCGACAGGGCCGTGATTGCACCGCATGTCAACGAAGCGAATTGGTGGTTTGAGGGTACCCCTTTCACTGGTGTGTTTGATGGTAATGGCTACACGATCTCGCATTTAACCATCATAGGTGAAAGCTATCTGGGCCTCGTCGGGCAACTGGGAAGTTGGTATCCACCTATCGGTGAGGTCAGACTTCTGAGCCTCGTGGATGCCAACATCATCGGCTCAGGAAACCATGCTGGGGGACTTGTGGGCTGCAACTATGGTAGCATCACGATGAGCTACAGCAGTGGTTCGATAAATGGCGAGGGGTTTGTTGGTGGCCTTGTGGGCAGAAACTATGCGTCCGGCAGTGTCACCATGAGTCACAGCGCCGGTTCAGTTAGCGGAACAGACGAGTCTGTCGGCGGCCTCGTGGGAAGCAACGGCGGATGCTATTTCAGCCCGCACGCTGGTGTGCTCAACTGCCACAGCACCAGTTCAGTCAGCGGGAAGTCGTGTGTCGGTGGCCTGGTAGGCCAGAATTTTGAGAACATCACGATGAGCTATAGCCATGGTCTGGTCCGCGGTGGTTCATATGTTGGCGGTCTCGTGGGCATGAATGGGGCAATGGACGTGGGATACGGCGAAGTGACCCAGTGCTACAGCAGTGGCCCCGTCAGTGGCACAGGCGAATATGTCGGCGGTCTCGTGGGGAATAATGGCTCGCCCACCAGGGTGACTTCGAGTTTCTGGGACATCCAGACTTCAGGCCAGCCCACCAGTGCCGGCGGGACGGGCAAGACGACCGCGCAGATGCAGACAAGCAAGACATTTCTGGACACCGGCTGGGACTTCTTGGGCGAGATGGACAATGGGACCGAGGACATCTGGTGGATTTTGGAGGGGCGGGACTATCCGCATCTGTGGTGGGAGAAGGTGGTAGGGGATGATTTTGAGGATGGCAAGGCGGGGCCATTGTGGTTTGTGTTCGAGGTCGATCCGGACCTTGTGCAGATCAAGGAAGTGAACGGTCGGCTGGAGGTCTCTGCATCGAACCAGGCGCAAAACGTGGACGCGATGTACGTGTCCCAGGACTGGCGGCTGGACACGACGAAAGACTTCGCGATGCGGGTCGATTTCCACTTCAGCAAACAGGGCGGCGGCGATGGGCGGGTGACTCTTGGCATCGGGCCGAGTTTGGACCCCGAAGCCATGCAATGGGCCGAACTCGAGGCCGGCTGCTTCGACACCGGGCCGTTCTACCTCTACGAGGTCCGGGACGGGTCCTGGGTGCAGGAGCAGACCAGCGACCGGTCCGGTAGCGATGGGACGCTCTATATGTCGTACAATCCCGACACGGACGAGCTGTACTTCAGCCACACCGGCTACGGCAAGCCCAACGCCTGGCGGACGGTCACGGGCCTTTTGAAGGGCCGCTGGGCGAGCGAACCGGTCTATGTCATCCTAAGCGGCGGCTCCGAACACATCGCCCTGACGGGCGCGGATGCCTGGCTGGACAATTTCGCCGTCCAGGCCGGCGCGATATTGGAGTAACGTCATCGTCCGCTAAAGTATATAATGGAACCTACCGATGAAAATCGGCGGGGATGTTCGTTGCGCCCAGGGAGGTCGGCGGCACTATAGGGTAATAGTTCATGTTCAGTCCCGGTTTCCCGGGGGGACGGAGGTTGTGAAATGGATTCTTCAACTGTTGGCGGTAAGAGAAGCGGTTGTTTGTCGAGTATAGCGGCGTGTCTGATCCTGCTCCTGGTCGTAGGGGTTGCGAGCAGCGACGGGGGGTATCTGTACCAGACCCGCCAGACGGAGTATTCGCCCAACGCAGCGCGATACGGCCACGTCTCGCTGAAGCTTGGCGACGGTCGGGTCGGGGTCTTTGCCGGCGCCGCTCGCACGGATGTGGAGTTGTTCGATCCGAACGGCGAGCAATTCACCACGAGCCGGGTGACGCGGTCGTTTACGGATTTTGCCGGTGTCACGCTGCCCGACGGCACGGCCTTGCTGATCGACGGCCAGCATGATTGTGTCTTCGACTACATGGGCGAGCAGTTCGTCGCCACGCAGAACACGTATACGGGCAGCCTCACGCGAAACCCGGCGCCGGCGTCGCTGCCCGACGGCAAGGTCTTTGTCTGCGGCGGATACGGTTTCGGGTCCATGCCCAAGAGCGACTGCGCGGTCTATGACCCACGAGCCATGCGGTTCACCTTTCTGGGGCAGCTTGAGGCGGCCCGTGTCCACCACGCCGCAGTTGCGATCAACGACTACCAGGTGCTGGTCGTCGGCGGCTACGGCTTCACCGGTTCGGCGATGGATTCTTTGGAGCTCTTCGATGTCGCCAGGGGCGGGTCCGCCCGGATTCGGACCGCGCTTTCCCAGGCGAGATACTCGCACTGTTGCGTGAGGTTGGCGGACGGTCGGATCCTGATCGTCGGCGGCACGGCCTCCAGTGCGGCTCCCCGGCTGGCCGGCACGGAGATCTTCGATCCGAACACGGCCACGGTGATCGAGGGGCCGAGCCTGGGATTGGCCAGGAGCAGTGCACAGGCGGCCACCCTGCCCAGCGGGCGTATCGCTATTTTCGGCGGCAACTATGACGCGAGAGCGGTCGAGATCTACCGCCCTGATACCGATACATTCGAGCTGGCCCAAAGCCTGATGATCGATGCTCGCTGGTCCGGTTTTACCGCGACGAGCCTCGACTCCGGCGGCGTGCTCCTTGTAGGCGGACTCGTCAATGCGAATGTCCAGGAGAGCGCCATTCAGGCTGCGGAAATCTTCGAGGAGGTCGCCAGCGACAGACCTTCGGCCCCAGCGATGACCCTTGCCTCGATCCGAGGATTGCTCACGAACAGCAATCCGAGCGTGGTGAGCGAGGCCACCCAGTGGCTCGTGGCGCTGGGCGAACAGGTTGTGCCCATTCTCAACGCCCTCGCCCAGGACGAATCGTCCGACCTGAGCCGGCAGGCCACAAGCATTCTGCAATCGATTGAGTCGGGAGACTACCCCGAAGCCTGGTGCGTCGAGGTCTGGGATGATTCCGGCGTGCTGGACACCGTCTGGCTGAACAGCTTCGACTGCCTGGAGTACCGCGATGTCGTCAATCCGGATCGCAGCTACACCGCCATCGTGCAGGCGACCGAAGGCGTGGATTTCACGCACTTGGTCGTGCGGTTCCCGGCACACGCGTCCTACGAGACCCGCGTCAAGCTGTTTAATCTCGTCGGCTGGACCCGCATCCCCAAAGTGGTCCTCGGCGACGACCTCGACGCGGATACGCTGATCAGGATCTCCAGCCAGACCATCAAGTGACAGCGACAGGGTGGCGCGCCCCCCCCAAAGAATCTGACACGGTTTGCAGCGGATGGCCCCAGGTATCCCGTTTGCGCCGTATGCTCCTGAACGGGATGCAACGGGGGGGGATCTCCGGGTGCCGGATGCGGGGAGTGGTCTGCGCGGAGCACAAAAGCCGGATGAGCAAAAAAAATCGTCGGGCATACACTTTTCTTCTTCGAAGTGGGTATAATGGTATACAGGTAGCGGAGAGTTGTCTTTGTTATTCGGATACGTACTGACGTTCGCTCTGTCGAAGCCATCAGGATCCCAGTGTTTGGAGGATGCAATTATGGCTCTCGCAGTGGTGGGGGTGTCAGTTTGGGTTCTCTCGGGGGTACTGGCCTATTTCGCCACGGAGGCGGCGGTTCTGCACAGCGAGCGGCAGAGATGGGACCGACCGGCGCGGGAGTGCGCCTTGGCGTGCAGCGTCCTGCTCGGCCCGCTCTACCTGGTGATCTCGGCGGAGCTGCTGCTGCTTGCCATGATCGGCGAGGGACTCGCCCACGACAAATCGCGGCACTACAAGGACTCGTAGCGGACGGGCTCCATGCAAAGCCGCAGGTTTTGTGTCAGACCCGCGTGGGTATGACAGGGGAGAGGCCGCATGTCCGATCTGCCTTCCAGCACCTGTCTGTACCTGTCTCAACGCATCTTTTTGCGCCAAAATGGGGGCTTTGGGCAAAAGGGTTTTTTGTTGACAGCGAGGGCATTTAACTTTAGTATAAATGCGTTGGAGCCGAATACTTACGACGGCTTGTTGTTTGTAACCGACTACGGGCATTTGGAGACGTCTTGATGTTGAGCGGACGAACCGTCGCATGGATTCTGGTTATCGGGTGTTGTGTCATCGGAACCGGTTTCGCACAGAATCAATCCCAAACACTTGCCGACAACTGGAATGACTTCCTGCACTACACCAAGATCGGCCGTTTTGACCTTGCCAAGGGCTATGCCCAGGCCGTTCTCCAGGCCAATCCCGACCCGGCCGAACTGTTCAAGCTCGCCGAGGCCAATCAGCAGGGCTACATCCTGGCGATGAAGGTGGCCGAGACGGCCCATGACGATGAGCTGGTCCGGTTGACTCAGCAGCTTTTGAATATCGTCGATCAAGGACGGTTCCTGAGACGGACCGAGCCGGCGCTGATCGTCGAGGAGATTCGACGGCTCAGCACGACCCTGCGAGGCAAGATGACGGCCACGCGTCGGTTGCAGGACGCCGGCGAGTACGCCGTGCCTTTCATCCTCGACGCTATGGCCGAGGCGATCCGCAATCCGGATTACGAGGTCAAGTTGTCTGACCTGATCGAGGTCCTGCCGAAGGTCGGCCGGCCCGCGATCCGGCCGCTGGCCGCCTCGCTGCAGATGAGCAGCGACCAGCTCAGGGCCGAGGTCATCCGGGCCCTGGGCAGGATTGGCTACCCGCAGGGGTTGCCGTACCTCAAGCAGGTCGTGGAGAATGCGCAGTCTCTGGAGCTCAGATCGCTGGCCGCCGAGAGTATCCGCCTGATCGATCCGCGGGCGGCGAACACTCCCGCCGCCGCGATGTTCTACCAGCTTGGAGAGCGGTACTACTACCACGATGAGTCCCTCGCCCCCGCGAAGGACGTGAGCTTTGGAAACATCTGGTTCTGGGACGCCGAGGCGAATCGTCTGGCCCGCGTCCAGGTGGATCAGAAGTACTTTCATGAGTTGGTGGTGATGCGCTGCTGCGAATGGTCGCTGAAGTGCGACGATCAGTTTGGCTTGGCGATCGGCTTGTGGCTGGCGTCTTTCTTCAAAGCCGAGGCCACCGGCCTGCCGATGCCTGAGTATTTCGGCGAAAACCACGCCGGCGCACTGGTCTATGCGACGATCTCGGGTCCCGAGTATCTCCATCAGGCCCTGGCTCGCGCGGTCAACGATCGCAACGCCGCCGTGGCGCTGGGCGCCGTCGAAGCCCTGGCGACAACCGCGGGTGAGAAATCCTTGATGTACGCGCTCGGACCTTCTCAGCCGCTGTTGCAGACCCTGACGTTCCCGGATCTCGCGGTGCGGTACAGTGCGGCGATTGCCATCGGGAACGCCGGCCCCCGGCAAGCGTTCACGGAGAGCCGTGTCGTCGTCCAGAATCTCGCGGAGGCCCTGGCGCGAAGCGGCCGGCAGAATGCGTCCGCCGAGCAGTGGACGGAGGAACTGGCGGAGAGCTACGCCCTGCGGTCCGCCGACGCCATGTACAGGCTGGCTGTTAGTCGCAATCCCGTGATCGATTTGTCGCTGGCCCAGCCGGCGCTGGTGGCCGCCACGAACGACAAACAGCAGGAAATTCAGGTCCTGGCCGCACAGGTCCTGGCCTATCTGAACAGTCCAAACGCCCAGCGGGCCATCGCGGACATGGCGATGGACACCGGCCACGAGATGTCCGTGCGGATCTCGGCGTTCGGGGCCCTGGTGGACTCCGCCAAGCTCAACGGGAACATGGCGTCTGATGCGACGGTCAATGCGGTCTACGCTCTGATCCAATCCACCGAGACCGATCCTGCTCTCCGGGCCGCCGCCGCGGCTGCCTTCGGGGCGCTCAACCTGCCCAGCCAGAAAGTCAAGGACCTGATCCTCGATCAGGCCAAGAGCTGAGCGAACCCGATGTATGCCGTCTCTCTTCCCGGCGATAGTGTTCTTGGGCCAGGGGCCTTTCACTCGTCCAGTGCACGGATTTCGCCGACATGCTGGACGACGACGCGATAACCTTCAACGCGCAAGGGAATCTTCTTTCGCACCTGCTCCATGCCCGATGCCGTCAGAACGAGGATGCATCGTTCGCCGTCTTGTTGTCCGATACCTGTACCGACAACTCCTGGTATGGCCATCCAAGCAGGCGTACGCTCGTGTAACACCTGCTCAATTGTCCTCGTACCCATGGAATTGCCTTTCTGTGGTACCCTGTTCTTGCTGTGACGACAGCACAAGCCGCACGCGAGAGATACGATGCTCGATGCGGTGAGAAATCGCCGCCTTGGACAAGAGCGTACCGCTACGTGTGCTGCAGTATGTCTTCTCAGGACCAGACATTCTCGACGTTGCGGTGTCTGCGCGTGGTTATTCGTCGTCGATCCACACGCCGAGCAAGGCGAATACGAAATCTATGGGATTGGCGACCGTTACGGTCGAACTACCTGCGAAGAGCAACCCAACCGGGTTCTTTTTCGGGTCGTCTGTTACGATCAGTGATCCCGAGTCCCCTGCGCCGCTAAAAGTACTTGGAGTAATGATTATCTGGTGCTCGAATGTCGCATCGACCGAACCGTAGCTGACGACGACAGTGGCATCTGTCAAGGACACGCTGCCCTTGGTCAATCCTGTTGTGCGCCCGTATTTCTGTACGCGCAGTCCAATTGATGCCTGAGTCGTCGTGCTGTTTGGGACTCCGTAGCCATTGACAGGCGTGGCATTGCCGAGGCGGGCAGTATCTGTCAGGGCAAGAGCCGCATCAACATAGTTTGGTGTGCCATCGAATTCCAGCTTGACATAGTCTGCGAGAGTCCCAATGACATTCTCGGGGTATACCCGACACGGAGGTTTCGTGTCGTACAGTCCCGGCTGGACCACGTTACTACCCTCGGTTGCCGTGTTCTCGAGAGCATACACATGGTTGTTGCTAAGTGCGTAGACGTTGCTTCCATCCGTGACCCGACAACCGATGGTGCCCGCGGAGCACGATTCGACATTACCCGTGGACACCCCTATGGGTACTGGCCGATCAAATCGTTTCTTGGGATTTGTCTCATTGCTGGGTTGTCCAGGTTTGTCTTTTCCGCCAGGGTTCTCCGGTTTGGGGACGGCGTAAATCTTCCCCGTGACCACTGGCTCTACGGGTACCCCGTCAAGCCACTTCGGGATACCCGCGATGCCCGGCCTTTCGAGCAATATGGCAAGCGCAGGCTGTCCTCGCTCATTAAGGCCGATGGCCGTGCCAAGCACCCCTTCTTGGGCCATCAAGATCGCAGTGTGTTGCAACTGGACTTCCCTGACACGCTCGAAGGCCGCCTCGCTGTTGCCCTGAGCATGCAAGGATCCCGAGACTGCCCCCATGCAAACGACAACAACAGCCGCAACCAATACGTGGAGAAATCTTCGCCTCGACATGTTTTCGCCCCTTTCACACTGTCTGTGCTATGAATTCTAACGGCTTCGCAATGTATGCGAATCGTTATCGGGCTGCACTGGTGCAAGACACCATCCCTCCGCTGGCCAGGCGCCAGCGGCCCGATTCGTGATGATACCAGCACGAACGAAATCATTATACCGCCCTCCGAGTGCATCCACAAGCAGTTTTTGCCGGCTTATCCAGGCAATCTACCGGGCCGGGACTTGCGTTGTCTCTGTCTGGGAGGCGAATTTCCCAGTCTACACGGGCTTGCACGTTCTTGCACCCTTGCTATGATAAAAAGTCCAAGGCGGGTGTCCGCCTGAAGGTTGCCAAGGAGAATAGGAGGACTACGGAATGGCCGCGGCGAAGAAGCAGATTTCGGCGTGTTTGGAGGAGTGCAGGCACCATCTTACCACGGAGTTGCTGCCGTTCTGGCTGAACCGCTGCAAGGACGACAGGTACGGCGGGTTCCTTACGCACTTCGACAAGGACGGCAAGGACGCCGGCACGGATGAGAAATCCCTGATCGCCCAGGCGCGGACGGTTTTTTCGATGTCGGCGGCTCACCGGGCGGGTTACGGCGGCGGCAAGTGCGCCGAGTATGCCAAGCATGGCGTGGATTTCCTCATCGACAAGATGTGGGATAAGCAGTACGGCGGGTTCTTCTGGATGGTCAACCGCAAAGGCGAGGTGACGATCGACAAGAAAATCCTCTACGGCCTGAGCTTCGCCATGTACTCGCTGACCGAGTACACCATGGCCACGGGCGACCCGCGCGGGCGGGAGTACGCCGAGAAGGTGTTTGATCTCGTGAAGAAGTACTGTGCCGAGACCACGTACGGCGGGTACTTCGAGATGTTCGAGCGCAACTGGGACCTGTGCGGCCCCGGACCCAAGGGCGGCGACCGAAAGACGCTCGACGTCCACATGCACCTGATGGAAGCCTTCACGAACATGTACGAGTGCACTCGTCAGGATATTCACCGCCGGACACTGTTGGAGGACATCGACATCCTGCTCAAGAAGATTCTGCACAAGCGGTATGCCACCGGTATCCCGCAGTTCACTGTGGACTGGAAGGTCGCCCCGCAGATCAAGTTCGACATCGTCTGGGGTTGGGACCGGTTCGCCGAGGGCGGGAAGAAGGCCAACGCCGAGGACAACACCTCCGCCGGACACAACGTCGAGTTCGCCTGGCTGCTGGCCCACGCCACCGACGTGCTGGGCGCGGGGTGGGACGACTACAGGAAGGTCATCAAGAAGGCGATGGACCACGGCAGGAAGAACGGCATCGACCCCGAGTTCGGCGGGGTGTACACGGAGGGTCCGCACGCCGGCGGCGTGTACGATGTGGAGAAGGAGTTTTGGCAGCAGGCCGAGGTCATGATCGGCATGCTGGAAGGCTGCCTGCGATTCGGGCCCAAGGTCTACTGGCCGGCGTATGTGAACGTACACCGCTTCGTCTTCGACAAGATGATCAATCACCCGGTTGGCGAGTGGTGGCCGCTGATGACCCGCGAGGGCAAGCCGATCTGGACGCACATGAGCCACTCGTGGAAGGTGAACTACCATACGATCCGTTGCATGGTCGAGTGCATCAGGCGGCTGGAAAAACTACTTGGTTAACTCGCCACGCGGGCACTGAAAGTCTGAGGGTATTCTTGTTTTTCTCCGGGACCTCTGTGTCTCCGTGGCTTCTGCTCTCCGGAGGATACCGCCGACGATGGAATACGAGGGTAGATACAAGGCATTCGACCCGAGCCGGATCGAGACCTATCCGCTCGGGACGCGAAGCAACAAGGTCAAGCTCGCCGATCTGGTCCTTCCGAAGGACGTGGACGGGCTGGCGATCGATCTGCCGCAGGAGGTCCGGCGCGACGTCCAGACGGTCGCCGAGGCGATGGTCGCCGCCCGGCGAGCCGACAAGCCCGTGATTTTTTTCACCGGCGCCCACCTTATCAAGAACGGGCTGGGGCCGCTGCTGCTCGATCTTGTGGAGCGGGATTGCGTCACGCTTGTCGCGGGCAACGGCGCCACGAGCATCCACGATTTCGAGCTGGCCCTGATCGGTGAGACGAGCGAGAACGTCCCCGCCGGACTGGACAAAGGCCTGTTCGGCATGGCCTACGAGTTCGCCTACGTCAACGTGACGCTGTCCGTGGGCAACCAGCAGAAGCTCGGCTATGGCGAGTCGCTCGGCCGGGTGATCTGCGAGGAGCCATTCCGCCGGCAGGTGCTTGCCTTGGTCACGAAGCCGGGCTCCCCCTCGGCGTTCTCGCATCCCGAGGTCAGCGTGCTGGCCGCCTGCTACCGTCGCCGCGTCCCGTTCACGGTGCATGTGGGCATCGGGACGGACGTGATCGACCAGCATCCGAGCTTTGACGGCCAGGCTAAAGGCGGCTGCTCCGGGCGGGATTTCCTGCTCTACACGAACGAGGTCGCGAAGCTGACCTTGGGCGGCGTCGTCCTCAACGTCGGCAGCGCCGTCACCGGGCCGGAGGTGCTGCTCAAAGCGGTCTCGATGGCCGCCAACGTCGGCCGCGTGCCGCACGGCATCCTCGCCGCCGACTTCGATCTGCGGGTGCACGAACCCCGCCAGATGACCGACGAGGCTGCCCAATGCTACTATTTCCGCGACCAAAAGAGCGTCGTCACCCGGATCCCCGAGGCCTTCGGCGGCAGGGGGCTCTACATCCAAGGCGATCAGAAGCAGACGTTTCCGCTCCTGTACAAGCATATTATCGAGGCACTGTAACCGCACATGGATCAACATCGGATCAAAGAGATTCTGTCACAGATCGAGAACACCCGTGTGGCCGTCTACGGCGATTTCTGCGTGGACGCTTATTGGATCCTGGACCCGAAGGGCTCCGAGGTTTCTGAGGAGACGGGCCTCCAGGCCCGGGCGGTCCGCCGGCACTACTATTCGCTCGGCGGGGCCTCCAACGTCGTGGCGAACCTCGCGGCGCTCAAGCCCAAGGCCATCCAAGTGGTCGGCGTCGTCGGCGACGATATCTTCGGCAGGGAGCTGCGACGGCAGTTTGACGAGCTCGGTGTGGACACCACGCACCTCGTGATCCAGCGGGAGAACTACGACACCGTGACATTCGGCAAACCCTACCTCGACGAGGTGGAGGAGCCGCGCATCGACTTCGGCTTCTTCAACCGGCGCAGCGAAGTCACCGATGCCGCTCTGCTCCAGGGGATCCGTCACGCGCTGCAGACCGCCGATGTGCTGATCGCGAACCAGCAGGTGCCCGGCAGCATCACGAATCCGGGATTCATCGACCGGGCCAACGGGCTCTTCAGCGAGTTTGCCGACAAGGTCGTCCTGCTCGACTCGCGTCATTTCGGCGACAAGTTCAAACACATCGTCCGCAAGACGAACGACCGCGAAGCGGCCCGGCTCAACGGTGTGCAGGTTGGCCGCGATGAGAACCCGACTATCGAGGACGTGCGGCGGTATGCACAGACGCTCTACGGCCAGTTCAACAAGCCGGTGTTTTTGACCCGCGGCTCGCGTGGCATGCTCGTCGTCGACCCGCAGGGCATCCATGAGATTCCGGGCATTCAACTGCTCAAGAAGCTCGACCCGGTCGGCGCGGGGGACACCGTGACCAGTGCGCTGGCCCTGTGCCTGGGGGCGGGGGTGCCGCCGGCCGAGGCGGCTGAGTTCGCGAATTTCGCTGCCGCCGTCACGGTGCAGAAGCTCTTCCAGACGGGCACCGCTTCCGGCGAGGAGATCCTGGCCGTCGCCAAGGACCCCGATTTCATCTACCAGCCGGAACTGGCCGAGAGCCCCCACAGGGCGCGGTACGTGCCGGGCACCGATATCGAGATCACACAAGAGTGGCGCGTGGCCCGTGACTTGTGCCCTGGGTCACGGATCACCGGTCACGAGTCACGATCTTTGCCCGTCCGCCACGCGGTCTTCGACAATGACGGCACGATCAGCACGCTCCGGCAGGGCTGGGAGCAGATCATGGCTCCCGTCATGATCCGGGCCATCCTCGGCGACCGCTACGAAGCCGCCGACGAGCGCCTCTATCGCAAGGTGCGGCAGCGCGTCCTGGACTACATCGACAAATCCACCGGCATCCAGACCATCGTGCAGATGGAGGGGCTGGTCGAGATCGTCCGCGAGTTCGGCATTGTCCCGGCGGACGAGGTCCTCGACCGGTTCGGGTACAAACGGATCTACAACGAGGCCCTGATGCAGATGGTGAATGACCGCATCGTCCGGCTTCACCGCGGCCAGTTCGACGTGACAGATTTCACCGTCAAGGGCGCCGTCGAGTTCGCGCGGGCCCTGCGCCGGCGGGGCATCACGCTCTACCTCGCAAGCGGAACGGACCACGCGGACGTCGTCCACGAGGCCCAGGTTCTCGGACACGCCGAACTGTTCAACGGCGGCATCTACGGCGCCGCCGGCGACATCGATAGTTGCTCGAAGAAGATGGTCCTCGACCGGATTTTGAGCGAGAACAACCTTCAGGGACCGGAGTTGGCCGTGTTCGGCGATGGGCCTGTCGAGCTGCGCGAGGCCCGAAAACGCGATGGCCTGGCGGTCGGTATCGCCTCCGATGAGGTCCGCCGGTACGGCCTGAACCTCGACAAGCGAGCCCGCCTGATCAAGGCCGGGGCGCACGTTGTCGTCCCCGATTTCTCACAGCGAGAGGAGTTGCTCCGACTGCTCTTTGGGAATTGACGGCGAGCCGCAGCGTGTTCCCAGCCTTGCACGGCGATCGATGACAAGGCAGCACGCGACGCTGCGAGACCGCGCGCCGCGTATGAAAGGAGCGTCGCGATGGTGCATAGGAGACTCCGGCGTTCGAGTCCGAGGAGGCCGTCAGGGGGTTCCTGGAAAGGATGACGAGTTCTATCGCCCCCCAGGAGATTTGCCTCGACACGATGGAGTGTCTGTTTCCATTTTGAACCGCGACGGGTGGATTGCCGTACAGATTGGAGGGAGAATGGCTGCGCGGTTGCCGATGCCTTTCGGCCGGGCGCCGGCACGTGCAAGTGCGAACGGACCGATGAGCAGGAGTAACGGTTCATGTCGGATCACATGGTGTTCCAGGGATGTGCGACATGGCAGAAAGAGGCCATCAAATCGTACTGGCAGCAAAAAATACCGCGAATCGAGAGGCTGCTGACACGATTCCCCGAGGACCAGCGGGAGCTGCGGCTGACGGCGACGCGCAAGCCCAAGCGGTTTGACCTGCGCGTGGTGCTGCTGTTGCCCACGGGATCGCTTGTTGCCGAGGCCTCTTCGCCGACGGACCGTGATGCGGTGGACGCCGTGGCCGGCAAGCTGGTCGCGGAGGTCCGCCGACACAAGGAGGTAATCCGCCGGGAACATCTTTACCACAGAAAGCAGTATCGGGAGGAGCTTTCCCGGCAGGCTGAGGTTCTGCTGCAGCCGGAAGTCCGGGCGCTGGATCAGAGTGCCTTTTTCGCTCTGCTGAGCCCCCTGATGGCCCGGTTGCGGGACCATGCGCGCCAGGAATTAACCGTGGCCCATTTCCAGGGGCGCATCGGACGCGAACAGGTGACGGTGACCGATCTGCTCGACGAAACGATCCTCCGGGCATGGGCACAACTGGACGGCAGGGACCGGGAGGTCCCCCTCGAAGGCTGGCTGATGAGGCTCCTCCACCGAGTGCTGGACGAGCAGGCGGCGAGCGAGCAGGCGGTTCTCTCCCTCGACGGGGAGATCGATGGGCTTGATGCCGGCCGCGAGGCTGCCGCCGGCCGCGCCGTGGATGAAGAGCCGGTCTGGGAGGAGCCCCCGGCGGTGACCTTCGAGGACGTGCTGCCAAGCCACGAAGTGGGCGAGCCCTGGCAGCAGTTGGCGGCGATCGACCAGATGAAATGGGTCTTGACCCAATTGAGCGAGGTATCCCCCAGCCGGAGGCGGGCATTCACCATGCACCTGCTGGATGGCTGGGAGCCGGAGGAAATCGCCATGATCCAAAGCCGCTCGACGGAGGAAGTTCGCAGGGATGTCGAGGCGGTCCAGGAGATGCTGCGAACCCGTCTGGACAGCGAGTCGGAGAGCCACCGCTCCGGGTCCGTACCGGCTCGGCGTGGCCAGTAAGCATCCGTCCCGGGTGGACGGCTGTGAAAATCCTCGAAAAATCGCTTGCTACCGGGCCTGGGTCTGCATAAAATATGGGTTTCATTATATGGATGATTTACGACCATCGGGAGATTACTCGTGAAAACCAAGTTGCTGGATGCCGTTGAGAGCAAAAACCTGAAGAAAGAGATACCGCATTTTGAGGTCGGCGATACGGTGGACGTGCATTGCCGCATCCAGGAAGGCGACAAGACCCGGACTCAGATCTTCTCCGGCACGGTGATCGCCCGCAAGGGTCGAGGCATCAATGAGAGCTTCATCGTCCGTCGGATCGTCGGCAACGAGGGTGTCGAGCGGCAGTTCCCGCTCCACTCGCCCAACGTGCTGAATATCGTGCCGACCCGCAGCGGCAAGGTCCGTCGGGCCAAGCTGTATTTCCTCCGCCAGCGGACGGGCAAGGCCGTTAAGCTCTCGCAGCGACACAGCGAGCACACGGCCGCCAGGTAATTGACGATCTGCGATTTACTATTTACGATTTGGGCGTGCCCGCAGCGCGGGTGGCGCATACAAATCGCAAACAACAAATAGTAAATCGTAAATTGCATGTTGTTCCTGATTCGACGCAGACTACTGAACGACAGGGGCCGGCTCGGCCGGTGGGGGGAGAGACGCTGCGAGCGATACCTCAGGAACAAGGGCCTGCGGACCCTCACCCGCAACTACTCCTGCAAGGTTGGCGAACTGGACTTGGTCATGGTGGCCGGCGACGGCACGCTGGTCTTTGTCGAGGTCCGCACCCGTGCGGATGAGAGCTTCGGTCCGGTCGAGGCGACGATCACGCCGGCCAAGAGGCAGCGAGTGGCCCGAGCCGCCCGCCATTTCCTGGCCGTCCACAAGATCGAAGACCGGCCGCTACGTTTCGATGTGGTTACCCTGATTCTCGGTCGCAGCGGCCCCCCGGAAATCCGCCACTTTGAAAACGCCTTCGTACCATAGGGCAATCGTGGCTACGGTGGGGTCCCATTTCTCGCTGGTTAGTTCTCGTCTGTCTGTGGCGGAGTGAACCTGTTGCATGTTTGCGCGACATGAGGTATATTCCATTACATGAGTATGGAGAGAGAATCTCATCGCTGGACGCCGGTGGACGATCTTCCGACCGATTGGTCGGACTTGCAGAATCGCCAGACCGATGCTCTGATCGCGGCTTGGTGGGAGCGGGCCGACGAACTTCGAGGGACGAAAGCCTACGACGATTTTCTGCTTAGGCTACGACGTCAATGGGCCATTGAGACGGGAGTCCTTGAACGGTTATACAGTCTCAGCGATGGTGTGACAAAGACGCTGATAGAGAAGGGGTTTGATGCCGCCATCATTGGCCACGAGGACACAGACCGCAACCCGGCGGATGTCATCGCCGTCATTCAGGATCAGTTCGCCGTTGTCAATGGTCTGTACCAGTTTGTATCTGGACAGCGTCCGCTTGGCACGTCTTATATTAAAGAGCTTCACACTGCTTTGACTGAGCACCAGGTAATATATGAAGGACGCAACACACTTGGGCAGTGTGTTCAGGTCGCTTTACCGAGGGGCGAGTGGAAGAAGCTTCCCAATAATGTCGAGGGCCCAGGGGACTATGTATTCGAGTTCTGCCCCCCGGAGCAGGTGGAATCGGAGATAGATCACCTCCTTGCGATGCACGCCAAGCACGAGAACTGGCAGGTGCCACCGTACGTCGAAGCAGCTTGGCTGCATCATCGGTTTGCACTGATTCACCCGTTTACGGATGGCAATGGGAGGGTGGCACGCTGCTTGGCGACGGTGGTACTGCTCAAAGCCAAATGGTTTCCCCTTGTCGTAACACGGGCGAATCGTGAGGAGTACATCACTGCGATCAGGCAGGCTGATAAGGGAGATCTACGAAGGTTGGTCGATCTCTTTACTTCTCTTCAAGGCAGGGCCATCAGAGAGGCTTTTGACCTGACTGAGGAGTTGCGTGCTGAGCAGATCGCCGTTGGTACCATTCTTTCTGCCGTCAAGGGCAAGTTCACCCGCCTCCGCGAAGAGACGGCCACCAAGAAACGGCGAGTTACAGTTACTGCGGACACCCTTCAGTCTACGGCGGTCATGAGAATCACGGATCTCGCTAAGGAGGTCAAGAAAACGATCTCTCCGGAAGGGCGGGCGTTCAACGCCTATTGTGCCAGTGCGGCCAGCGCCGATAGAAAGGCGAACTACCACCAATTTCAGATCGTCCAGGGTGCACGTGCTCTCGGGTATTTCGCCAATGTGGAGGCGTACCGATCCTGGGTCAATCTCGTGATTCAGACGACCACCCGATCAGAGGTCCTTTTCTCACTTCATGGGATGGGTAAGGGCCTGAGTGGCATCATTGCGTGTTCGGCCATGTTCTACACGAAGGAGTCAACCGATACAAAGCACACGGTGATTGGAGAAGTTGTGCCTTTGTGTACGGAACCGTTTACATTTACATATGAGGAGGAGCCTGTTGAAGTGCAAAAGCGGTTCAGAAAGTGGCTTGATGATACACTGATTCTGGGCCTGGATCAGTGGCGAAAGGGACTTGGCGCGTGAGTTGGCTGAGCAACGAGGTAGAGGGATAGGCACGACCATTGCAATTGATCGATGCGCATTGCCATTTGACCTTTGAGCCGCTGTCGGCGGATGTGCCGGGGGTGATCGAACGGAGCCGGGCGGCCGGGGTCGTCGGCTGGATCACCGTCGGGACCAGCCTGGAGGACAGCCGCAAGGCCATTGAGTTGGCGGGCCGGTATGAAACCATGTACGCGACCGTAGGTATCCATCCGCACGATGCCCATACAGCGGATCCGCGTGCTCTAGGGGAGTTGAGGCAACTGGCCCGACGGGAGAAGGTCGTCGCCGTCGGCGAAACCGGCCTGGATTTCCACTACAACTTCTCGAAGCAGCCGGACCAGAAGCGGGTGTTCGAGGCCCATCTTGAAATCGCGCGCGAGTTGGATCTGCCCGTGGTGATTCACTCGCGGAACGCGTTCGACGAGACGATAGAGATTCTCGACCGCAGCGGCAGGGGGCTCAAGGGCGTAGTCTTTCACTGCTTCAGTGGCTCGGCGGAGCAAGCCCGGATGGTCCTGGACAGGGGCTATTTCGTCTCATTCACAGGCGTGGTCACATTCAAAAACGCCGAAGTGACACGCCAGGCGGCTGAGGTTGTGCCCCTCAATCGGCTGATGATCGAGACGGATTGCCCATACATGTCGCCCGAGCCGGTCCGCAGCCGCAAGCCCAATGAGCCGGCGTTGATGATGCACACGGCCGAATTCCTTGCGCAGCTCAAGGGAATCAGCCTGGAGAATCTGGCGGCGTCAACGGCATGCACCGCTATCGAATTCTTCGGTCTTGCGAGGCCTCAAGTCTCGTAGGTTGCCTGAGTTCACGTCGTTGTTCTGTGCGACCCGTCCATCGCAACGCGGTATCGGTGTATTACTTGGCCAAGTGTCCAAAAATTGAAAAATGCCTTTTTGCAGTATTAGAAACGCTGTGTTGTGGCCTTGATTTGACTTTTTGCGAGTCTGACCCCTATATTTAATAGCTAAGCCTTTGAACGATACGCCGGGGCCGGAGTCTTTCCTTAGTCTGACCCGCGGTGGAGGGAGGATTTCCGCTGAAGGCGTGATTAAGGAAGGACTTGCGTAGCATTCTATGCCTGGGGTATACGACTACGCTGCGATCAACCGGGTGCAGCAGGCGAATGACATCGTTGACGTGATCGGTGAGCATGTCAGCCTGAAAAGAAAGGGACGGGAATGGCTCGGTCTGTGCCCATTTCACGAGGACCACAGGCCCAGCCTCTACGTCAACCCGGACAAGCAGATCTATAAATGCTTCGCCTGCGGCGCAGGGGGCGACGTGCTCAAGTTCGTGCAGATGCGCGAGGGCCTGACGTTTCCGCAGGCCATTGAGCGGCTTGCCGAACGTGCCGGTATCCAGTTGCAGCCCGTGCAGCGGATGACGTCACAGGAGCCGGGGGAGATCCCGCAGGTCGATCCGAATCTTCTGGCGAAGGCCAACAAATGGGCGATGCAGTTCTTCCAGGATTGTTTGAACGATCCTGAGAAGGGAAAGCGGGCCAGGGACTATCTGGCTGAGCGGAAGATTTCCCCAGAGAGCATGAAGGCTTGGAGGCTCGGGCTGTCGCCCAACGCCGTCGATGCGCTGGTCAGAGCGGCGGCGGCAAGGAAGGCGTCTCTGCAGGTTCTCCAACAGGCCGGACTTATCACCGGACCGAACCAGGATAAATTCGTCAACCGGCTGATGTTCACGATCACGGACGTCACCGGCCGGGTGATTGCGTTCGGTGGCCGCACCTTGGACGGCACAGGCGCCAAATATGTCAACTCGCCGACGACGGTGCTCTTCGACAAGAGCAACACGCTTTACGGTCTGGAGCAGGCCCGTCACCAGATTGTGGCGACGGGCGCCGCTGTCATCGTCGAGGGTTACACCGACGTGATTATGGCCCATCAGTTCGGCTGCACGAACGTGGTCGCCACGCTGGGAACGAGCTTCACGGCGGGGCACGGTCGGACCCTTCGTCGATACGCGAAGAAAGTGGTCCTGCTCTTCGACAGTGATACCGCGGGCATGGCGGCGGCGAATCGGGCACTGGAGGTCTGCCTGTCCCAGCATCTCGATATCAAGCTGGCCTTCGTTCCGCAGGGTAAGGACCCGTGCGATTTCCTCCTTGTCGCCGGCAAGGAGGGATTCGATCGCGTGGTGGAACAGGCGGTGGACGTTCTGCAGTTCAAGTGGGACAAGCTCAATGAGACGTTTGCCTCCGGCGATACGCTGGCCGGCCGCAAGGCTGCTTTGGACGAGTTTCTTCAGGCTATCGCCATTGGGGTGGCCTCGGAGACGCTGCCCGTGGCTGAGAGTGGTGCGTTTGTGCACAAAGTTGCCAAGATCATCGGGTTGAACCCGAGGAATCTCTACGGCGAACTCGAGCGGCGAAGACAACGCGTGCCCGTGCCTTCCGTGAGCAATGGGCGTCCAACGGATGCTCCGCAGGCTGTCGATTGGGGTCAGGGGCTTGATGCCGCCGCCCAGAAGGAGATCCTGGAGGTGCTCCTCAACGAGCCCGGCCTGTTTCACACCGTGGAGCAGGATATCACAGAAGACTTGTTTGACGTGCCGATCCTGGGCCGAATCGCTGCTGTTTTGTTCGGCGTGATTCGGTCCGAGGAGGATTTCACGATCAGCCGGGTGCTTGCCCAGACTGAATCGCCGGATGTGGCTCAGAGGATCGTCGAGTTGCAGCGGATCGGCGAGGGGAAGGGGAACTATCACCCTCGCTTCGTCGATGCTCTGGCGGTTCTGCGGCGGTCCAAGCCCGGAATTCCAGGAGATGTTCGGACCAACAAGGCGGAGCCGTGTGCGGATTCCCCGGAAATCGCGGGCAGGCGTCCCGGCCGACAGCATCCGCACAGCATCGGTCTGATGCATTGACGAAATGGCGTAAACCCCCGTGGCGTGAACAATTACGCACGCGGGGCCGTACAACGGGTGAATCCGGAACACCAGTAAGGATACGAGTATTCTTGGCTTCACAAGGGTGGTTGGCGATGACTTTTGCAGTTTCACTTTAGTGGAGTCGGTATTGTGGCGAAGAAGGGAATGAGGTCCAAAAAGGCAAAGGATATGAGTCAGACGGAAGTCAAGAGTACGTCCGATATTACCAGGCCCGAGGTGCAGAACCCCGAGCTGCTGATCAAGACGTTGGTCGCGAGAGGCAAGAAGAAGGGGTTCCTGACCTACGAGGAGGTCAATGAGTCGCTGCCGGACGACGCCGTCAGCGCCAAGCGGCTTGAGAAGCTCCTTGGAACGCTCGACGAGATGGGTATTCCGCTCGTCGATGAGAATGATGCCGAAGCCCAGAGCGCCAGCAAGGTGGACGGAGACTTCGAAGAAGACGCTGAGCCGGTGGAGGAGGAAGAGGACAGCGAGGCAGAAGAGGAAGCCGAAGAAGACGAGGTCCTTGAAAAAGAGTTCGCCGAGGGGGAGGTTTCCCATCGGATCGATGACCCCATTCGCATGTATCTGACCCAGATGGGCCAGATCCCGCTGCTGACTCGCAAGGACGAGATTGCGCTGGCTCGCAAGATCGAGATTGCCCGGATGGTCTTCCGGCGGAAGATGCTCCAGTGCGACTACTGTGCCCGCAACGCGACGGAGTTGATGCAACAGGTCTCCGACGGGTCCATGTCCTTCGACCGGACCATCAAGACCGGCACCACCCCTCTGACGACCAAAGGCGTCATCAAGAAGCGGATGACGGAGAACCTCAAAACCGTCGGCGAGCTTCTCGAAATCAACCAGAAACTCTTCAAGAATACCTGCACCGGCACGGATACGACGAAACGGAGCGCCGATGCCAGGCACCTTCGCCGGAATCGTCGTAAGATTGCGGCCCTGCTGGAGGAGTTGAGTCTGCGGACCAGCCGCATCCAGCCGATGAAGATCAAACTGCAGGGCGTCTGCGAAAAGATGCGGCAGCTTCAGAAGACCATCGAGATCGGCGTCAGCGAGACCATGACGACCGACGATATTCTGGCCGCCAGGCAGGAGCTTTCCGGCCTGCAGGAACTGGTCCTGGAGATGCCGGATCAGTTGGAGAAAAAGCTGCGGACGATGGAGCGGATCTTCTCCCAGTACGAAGAGGCCAAGCGAACGCTCTCCAGCGCCAATTTGCGTCTGGTCGTCTCGATTGCCAAGAAGTACCGCAATCGCGGCCTGAGCTTCCTGGACCTGATCCAGGAGGGCAACACGGGTCTGATGCGGGCGGTCGATAAATACGAGTACCGTCGCGGGTACAAGTTCAGCACCTACGCGACGTGGTGGATTCGCCAGGCGATTACGCGGGCGATTGCCGATCATGCCCGGACCATCCGCATCCCGGTCCACATGATCGAGACGATGAGTCGGATTCGCAGCGCCTCGAAGATCCTGCATCAGGAGCTCGGCCGCGAGCCCACCATCGAGGAGATCGCCGGCGAGGTCGGTATGTCCGTCCAGGAGACCCGCAGGGTTCTGAATATCTCCAAGCACCCGATCAGCCTGGACCGGCCCATCGGCGACAGCGAGGATTCCTACTTCGGCGACTTCATCGAGGACGACGATATCGATTCCCCCGTGGCCTCCGCGACGCAGGAAATGCTCAAGGAGCGCATCGACATGGTCCTCAAAACCCTCTCCTACCGCGAGCGGGAAATCATCAAGCTCCGCTACGGCATCGGCGACGGCTACACCTACACGCTCGAAGAGGTCGGCCGGATCTTCAAGGTCACCCGCGAGCGTGTCCGCCAGGTCGAGGCCAAAGCCATTCGCAAGCTGCAACATCCGGTGCGGGCCCGTAAGCTCGAGGGTTTCCTCGACCACAAATCCGCATAGATAGACAGTCCGGAGATGGATGACTCTCCGGCCGGAGGCCCAAGAGACTATCCCAAGATGGCGAGGTCATTCTGAGCGGAGCGAAGAATCTGGGCCGCGGATTTGAGAAACCTCTTGCTCGACGGCCAGATGGTTTACCTCGCTCACCACGACAACTCGGAGTCCCGTTCTGAGATGGCCTCCAAGAACCGCCGGCCGTTTTCTTGAATCCCCGGAAAAACGGGGCCTCATAGAGGCGGACATCGTCCTGAATTGTTATATTGGTGTGCATCGGCTTTGCCCTGAGGTTGTGGGGCGCCGGAGAAGGGCGGCTGTCGCCCAACGAGTAGTCAAAGAATAGGAGGAAACCATGATCCGACGAATGGTATTATCCGCAGTGATCGTGTTGCTGGCCGTCTGCGCCGTGCCCGCCGTGGCCCAGCAGAAGCTCGGTGATTTTGTGACGGATGGAGGGTACGACTGGGTCCTCGGGAGATGGGCCGCCGCCACCGACGAGGGAAAGGTGGAGCTCGAGTACAAATGGGGCCTGGACAAGCATATCGTCCTGGTCGAGGTGAAAATGGGGGATTACAGGCAGCGCGGAATCGTCATGCTGGACCCGGATCGGGGCGAGGTGATCGGAGTCGCGGCCGACAACAAGGGCGGTACCTGGAAGGGTGACTGGACCGAGGAGTACGGCGACCTTGTCTATCGCCTCCAGCAAACGGGATCGAACGGCCAGGTGAACAAGATGCAGGTGGTGCATGCAAAGGTGGATTCGGACACCGTCACTATCGGAGTATATGGTGCCGACAGCAGCGGTTATCGCAACGCTGAGCCCATGAGCAAGCTCACGTACAAGCGCCAGCCGGCTGCTGCTGCGACCGACACGGTGTCCTCAGGACAAACCGGGCGGATGGCCGACTATCAGACGCTGGGCGACCTCGTTTCCCAGGGCGGCTACGAGTGGATGGCCGGCAAGTGGCTCGCCGCGGACAGCGACCAGAGGTACGAGCTGGAGCACGAGTGGACGCTCGACAAGCATGTCGTGCTCATGGATCTGAAGATGGGCGGTTTCACATACCACGGCATGATCATGTACAATCCCGCATGGCAGGAGATCTTCCAGGTCGGGGCCGACAACCTGGGCGGTGTCTGGAGGGGCACCTGGGACCAGAGCTACGAGGGTGTCACGCACAGGGTGGAATACACCCAGCCAAGCGGTACGATTCGGCGGATGGAGCACGTTTACGTCCGGGACGACGACAACGCATTCAAGGTGAAGGAGTACTCTGTGACGGCGGGCTCTCGGGCCTCCGAACCAGGCCGGACGATTGCCTTCAAACGCCAGAAAAGCCCCGTGGAGAGCAAGTGACGCCGTGAGGACGATCCCGGATCGAGTTCTTATACCGATCATGCTAATTCTTGTGCGGATTATGTCATCCTGAACGAAGCGTAGCGTAGTGAAGGATCTGGTTCGCGACCGAGAGACCCCCCTCGTATGATGCCCAGATCCTTCGGCATTGCCTCAGGATGACAGTGTCTCTACTGCACTATTCCGTATCAGAAGCGGAATCTTCCGCCGATCATGTAGATGGGGCCGCCCAGGTCGAAACCGTTGTCTTCCTTTGCGAAGTCGTACTGGAACTCGAATATCAGCTCGCTGTGCGAACCGATAGGGAGTGTTGCGCCGGCCGTGACGAAGGAGAAGAAACCGTTGGCCGGCGTGTCGGTGCCTTCTTGCCTGTCGCTGTACGTGTACCACACATCCGGGAACAGCGGGTCCTGGATGGTGTCGGTGTACGTGTCGTGCCAGGAGTCGAGCAGCCAGAAATAGCCGATTCCGGCACCGATGTAGGGCCGAACCTCGCTGGCGTCGCCGAGGGGGTAGAGTCTTGCGGCGAGGCGAACGTCGAGGACGGCCAAATCGTCGGTGTACGTGTCCTTTATGAAGACACCGTCGACGTAATCCGTGTACGTCTCGGAGAACGAGCCGAGCGACGATCCGCCGAAGGCAAACGCCACATCGAAATGATCGTCAAAGAATCTCGCCGTGGATAGTTCGACTTCGAGTCTGACCCGGGTCGTTTTGTCGAGGTCGATGGGGTCTTCGAGCGTTTGGACGCCGGCCTTGAACGCCAGTCCCGGGCCGGACGCGGCGTTGCCGCAGGCGGACCACGCCAATACGACGCCGATCAGGCAAAGGCCGGCCTTGGGTCGGTAGAGACGACGGCTGGACAAACTGCGGATCATGCCTGGGTTTCTCGCGTGCTCCGTTTTGTAGATAGAGTCCGTGCGCACCATTTCATGGATCTCCTCACAGGTTTGAAAGTTCCCGGCCGGAGAGTCCTGCTCTGCGGCTTCACCCATAGAAGGCACGCTGGCGCTCGCAGGTAACGGAGAATATCGGGCCTGGGAGATGAGGGGGTGCCGGCCTGTCCGTCGTGTGGTATGATCCGGCTTATGACTGATTCTCGCGTGGATGATGTCATCCTGAACGAAGCACAGCGTAGTATAGGATCTGGCTTGCGGCAGAAAGGGGATGAATCATGGCACAACGGATTGCGCGAAGAGGGTTTCTGCGAGTTGCGTCGGCGGGCGCCTTGCTGGGTTCTCGTTCAGCACGGGCGCAGGGCGAGAACGGCGGGCAGCGGGAGGTGCGCCTGGAGTTTCTCCGGCCCCGCGAGATCGAGGAGGCACGAGCCGTTTGCCCGACGATCTTCCAGCCGCTGGGGACGATCGAATGGCACGGCGTGCACAACGTGGTCGGGGTCGATGCCATCAAGGCACACGCGCTCTGCACCCTCGCGGCTCAGAAGGCCGGCGGCGTCGTCTCACCGGCGCTGTATGGCGGCGTCGGCGGTCTGAGTGAGCCGCACACGTTCATCATGGACCCTGAGGACAATGTCTTCTCCCTACTCCTGCGTCCCTGGCTGGAGCAGCTCTGCCGGGAGATGGCCCGCGACGGTTTCCGTGCGATCATCATCCTCACAGGCCACTACGGGGCGGCCCAGCAGATCGTCGTTCGCGAGACGGCGGTTCGCATGAGCCGGACCCTGGCGATCCCCGTGCTCGGCACGCCGGAATACTGGCTCGCGCTGGATGTGGGCTACATGGGGGACCACGCGGCCTGGGGCGAAACCTCGCTCATGATGCACCTGTTCCCCGACACGGTGGACCTATCCCGGCTGGGCGACCCACCGTACCAGGGCGTTGGCGGGCGCGACCCAAAGGAGTCCTCGGCCAAGGATGGACGCACGATGACCGAAACCATCGTCTCTCGCTTGGCGACCCTTGCCCAGAAGATGCCCACCTGGAGCCACCAGACGTTGGATCGATTCGTCGAGGCCGAAGCGGCCCTCGTGGCAAAACAACTCGCCGCCCCCAGAGGCAAGGGCGCCCTGTGGACCGCCTGGCGCAATCTCGGCGTCATGCGCGATTATGGCAAGCTGCTCGCGGAAGAACGTTTCGATGAGATCCGGACCGCCATCGCGAAGCTGTAGGTTGGCGCCGGTCTACAATTTCGGCCCGGCGTGGAGCTGCCAGACGATGTCGAAATCCGTCGTCTGTTTCGGCTGCTTCGCAGCGCCGCCGTTGTCCTTCCGGTCTTCGCCGATGCTGTAGACGAGGAATCCGTCCCCCTCCGCACGGTAGCGCAGCGGCTTGTCGATGAACGGATCGATCAGCCCCTCGACTTCCAGGGCATCGAGCGTCTGCGGGAACGCACCATGAGCCTGCTTGTATTGCAGCAGGGCCAAGCCTGCCCGCGTCATCCGATAATTGGCCAAAGCTCCCGTGTAGAACCATTGGTCGTGGCCGTACCACCAGGTGAGTCTGCCGGTCAGGATGTTCCAGTGTGACTGCTGCATGAACTTGCTGATTTCCTCCCTGCTCTGATAGGGGGCCTTGAGCACTTGTATCCGTTTTCTCATCACTCGTAGGTACGCCGCGTGGTCTGCGATGAGCCTCGGTTTGAAAGCGATCATGGTGAACGACAACCGATGCGAGATCTTCAGAAGGGCTTCCGGGGTGATCTTATTGTCGCCTTGATCCTTCGTCAGGATCTTGTCCAGTTCCTCTCTGGGCAGATTGAAGAACCACTCTCCGATCAGCAGACGCTCCCCATCGACGGCGCGAATGAGCGGATCGACGTCTTCCTGCCGCTTCAGAAGCTCGTCGATCTCGCGGGCGCACTGCGGTTCCGGCGGGGCGGTTTCACAAAGTTGTTGCGTCATACGGGCCGCCCAGGTGGCCAGCATCAGACGAGCGAATTGAGTTGCGGACATCGGATCGGAGCGGAGTGAATCGGCAAATCGCAACTCCGTGAGAATCAGATTCCACGCCACAGCCGAATTGCCTGCTTTGGCTTCGTATTTGGCTCTGGCCATCAGGATGGAGGCCAGTTTCGTCAAGTCGTCCAGAGGCGGCGGAGTGATGACGTCCAACGCATCGCTGTTGTCGTGTTCGAGCTGGCACGCCGGCCGTTGTGTCCCCTGCTCGACGAGCGCCAGCGCGCGGGTCCCCCCGTCGTGGCCGAGCCATTTCTCCTCGGCCTCCTTTTTCCTCTTGGACCCTTGGGCGGTGAGGCTTTCGAACAGGCTCGTACCGCCGGCCGGTTGTCCCTTGAGCATCAGGATGGCGCTTTGGTAGAGCACTGCGGCGTTCTCGGAATCCGGGACCTTCGGCGGCAGGATGTCCGCCGCTCGCATGGGCCGGCCGTCCGCTTCGAGGGCGGCGTAGGCCCGTCGGAGTTTGATCGTGGCCCGGACCATCAAGACGGCGTAGGTCACGCCGAGCGCAACGATGAGTACCCCAAGGCCTGTCAGAATTCTCCTGGATCTCTTTCCCATGTGTCTCCTTCCCGGCATGTGTCCATGGTTCGGCGTCTACGCATGCCAGCGGCAATCCGATCCGGCCGGCATCCGACCACTTTTGAAACCCGGCGAATCTGATTCGTCCACCTCGTCGATATTTTGCGGGGTATCCTGGAACATCTCTCGCAACTTATCAAGCGAGTCGATCACGGCCTGGGGGTCTCGGGCCGGCGAGCGGCGGACCGCCACCAGATGCTGCATGAACGGACCGTACGGCTCTTCCCATGTCTCGTCGGAATCGCCGGGCGGCACCTTGGCGAGCGGCACGCTGGCGACAACGGGCTGGTCGGCCCGCCATCGGCCGACGGCGCGATTGCTGAAGTAGTTGGCGGACGAGACGATCACGATGGCGGCTGCGGCCGACATGGCCAGACGCCGAAGCGGGATCTGCCACGGGACCTCGGCAGGCGTTTCCTTCCACGCCTTCCGGGCTGCGTCCATGATCCGCTCTCGCAGCTCGTCCGACGGTTCCAGTGGCTGGACCCGCTTCAGGAGTCGCTCGGTCTTGTCGTATTGCTCATCTGTTGTGCTCATGATTCGATATCCTTCAGCAGGTCTCTGAGCTTCTCCGTGGCGTAGCGATACCGGCTTGCCACGGTGTTGAGAGAGAGCTCGAACGTCCCTGCGATTTCCCGAAATGTCTTGTTCTTGTACACCTTCAAAACCACGATCTCCCGTTGTGCCTGGGGCAACTGGGCCAGCGCCGTCTGCAACTCGTCGGCAAGCTCGGTCGCGTTTTCGCCTGGGTCCGCAGCCATCAGCTACGAATCAGCCTCTGCATCGCGGTCCGCTTTGCGTCGTCGTTTTCGCAAGAAGCCTGCGACTTCGTTTCTGGCGATCCCGAACACGTAGGCGCCCAGGCAATCAGCCTTCGCCAAGTATCGGCGTTTGCCGACGATTCGAACGAAGACCACCTGAAGCACATCCTCGGCATCGTGCCTCGAACCCAGCGTCGCCTGAAGAAAGGCGAACAGATCGCGAGCGTATCGGTCCCAGATCATCTCCGCCGCGACCGGGTCATCCCGAGCGAGGGCCGCTCGTATCGGATCTTCAGACGAAAGCTGGTCCAAAGCAACAACCCTTGGGCACTCGTGTCAATTCACAGATAGAGACAGCATATCCGCCGCTGCTTTGTGTACCGGGTGTGAATTATTGCCAGACTTTGAGTCGCTCGGCCCGTCTCTGGAAGCTCTGCGCCATCGACTGGGCCCGGGCGTTCAACAGGAAGCGACGGCCCTCCGGCGTCCGCGTGTACACCAGGTCCGCCGGCCCAACGCGAAGGGACCACATCCTTCGGAAAAGTTCTGCGGACTCCTTGTTCTTGCCCACGGTTTTGGGCACCGCGTGGTAGTCCTTTCGCGTGAACCATCCCAGCGGCGACTTGCGGACCAGGACGTAGCGAGGGTTCTCCACGGGCCCCAGCAGCTCCTGGAGGGCATCAAGGAAGATCGACCGGTCCCGCGTCGTCCCGCCCTGGAGCGAGCAACTTACGAATCCGTAGTCGAGGCGGCAGGCGATCACCCGCAGCCTCGTGACCTTCGTCTCGATCAGCTCTGCCTGGGCCATCGTCTTGAGCAACGCCTTGCCGATCTGCCTCATGCTCGATGCAACGGGGCCGTGCCAGAGCAACAGCCACAGGGCCTTGACGCACTTGGGCAGGGCGGCAACCGCGGCCAGCGTTGAGGCAACCGCAAGGAGGATCAGAAGACCCCGCAATGGCATATCCTCGCGGCGGGCCTCCGCGGATTGCGCCAACAGGGAGAATAGGGACATTCCCCAGAAGCACCCCTGCCACAGCAGCGCCAGAATAGTGTTTCGGAAGATGAAGTCTCGCGGCAGGGCCAACACGGACACGGCCACCTGCTCCGTCATCTCGGCGGCCTCGGCGGGGCCAAGGGCCCGCTCCCACTCGCGGATGAGTCGGGGCCGGTCGCAGGCCCGTTGCTTCATTGCGGCGTTGATGTGCTCCATTCGTGCCGGCGGGTAAGGCGGCCGGCCCAGGCCGAGACGTCCCAGGCCGCTCTCGATTCGGGGGGCTGTGAAGGAGACGCCGACGAACGATTTGAACCGCCTCACCAGGGTCTCCATGTCCTCGTTGAGTTGGCGTGCCTCCTGCTCCTGGCAGACGAGGTGCCAGATGTTCGCGGTCTTGAGCGGATTGCCCTCCTGCGTGCGGATGGCCCGGCCTCGCATCTGGTTCGAGAGCATATACGAGCCGACGAAGCTGGCCAGGATCAGCGAGTTTACCGAGGGGGCGTCCCAGCCCTCGCCCAGCAGCGAGGTGGTTCCGACGAGGACGTGGATGTCGCCCTGGTTGAAAAGAGTGGTGATCAGGGCGACCATCTTGTGCTTGTCCGCCCCACGGATCGTGACCTCGCAGAAGTGCGGATCGTGGGTCAGAGGCTTGAAGGCGACATCGGCGGGGTCGATATCCATCGCCGGTCCGGCGGCTCGCAGCGACTCGCACGAATCACAGGGGATGACGGTCAGACTGCCCGTGAGGATGCCGAGCCCGGTGATCCCTGCTTCGCTGCGGCGGACCTGCTCGAAGATCGGCACGACGCCGAGTCGCTTGACCGGTTTGACGTCGGTCTCGTCCTTCGGGAAGTCGGCCCGGCGGATGAAATCGGTGAGGATCACCATGCGCAAGTCCGGTCCCAGGGCTTTGCTCTCGAGTTGGACGATGTCGTCGATGCTCTTGAGCTTGGAGAGACTGCGGATCAGGAGTCGGGCGATTTTCGTCGCGTTCTGCAGGTTGACTTCTCGCCTGTCCACCACGCCGATTCGCTTGGCGTCGCGGAGGATGTGGTGGAATAACTCTTTGTGGGCATCGAAGGACTTGACGTGTGTGAACAGGCAGCCCGCCAGCAGGGTCTGGAGCCACGGCATATCGAGCTTGGGGCACTTCCTCGCGGAAAAGCCGATGACGCGAAGCAGCTTGCGGGGCGGCGACCGGCGAACGTGGTTCAGAAAGACTGCGATGCTCGAGTAGAACGCCGGATCGTCAAGGATTTCCTCGACGCAGGTCTGCGGCCGGCTGATGCACGGATGGCCTTCGAACGCGCCGATGAGCTGCTCGTTGGCGCAGAGGTTGCTCACGAATGCATCGACCTCCTTGCGAAACTCGCGGATCTCCTGCTGTTCCGCGAGCAGAGGAGGGGACATATAGACGCAGTCCTGATGCGGACAGAGGTTCTTCTGGGCCACCAATTCAGGAACGGAAATCTCCGAATCGATGGGCCCGCACAGGCCGATGTACCTTTCCCACTCGAAGGGTGAGACGTCGAACGGGGCCGTGGCGGTCAGCGCGACCACCGCGGGATTGCCCAGGTGCTTCTTCAGATCGGCTAAGCACTTCCACCATTCGTTCCGGAGATGATGGGCCTCATCGAGGACGAGCGTCTGCACGCCCAATTGCCTGAGCCGTTTCAGAACTGCGTCTCGCCCGGCAATCCGGGTTCGCGATTGCGAATCCTCGTCCGAATCACCGCGATAGGCGCTGTGCAGTCCTTGGTATGTGGACGCGGTGAGAAAACGGGGGGCTCGGATGTCCTTCGATATCCAGTCCGGCGTGCCGTGCCGGGCGTCCATGAACAGATTGACGAAGCGATCCACCCATTGGTCGCGAATAGCGACGGTGGGAGCCAGGACCAGCGTGGGCCGGTTCAGCCGCCGCATGACCTCCAGGCCGAGCACGGTCTTCCCGGACCCGGGGGCGGCGATGATGTGCAGGTGGTTGTCGTCCAGATGGTTTTCCAGTTCCGCGAGGACTCGCTGCTGGTAGCTGCGCCAGGGTTTGCGGAACCGAATGTCAAGCGGGAAGGTGTTCATCGGGTCTCAACTCCGGAGATAGCGCCAGTACCCATACACCACGGCGGCTTGCAGCAGGAAGATGGCCACCAGGACCAGCCGGAAGGCGAGCTTACGTGTCTTGTGGTGGAACAGCTCCTGGCCGATCAATGCGGCGGGGCTGCCGCCGAGCAGGGCGACGAAGTGCAAAACCACCTCCGGAATGCGGGCGCCGCCGCCGATTGCCTGACGTTTGTCGTAGCCATACAGCAGCAGCGTGATCGCGTTGACCCCAATCAGACCGGCGTACAACGGGGCCAGCCCTAACCGCCACAGGAACAGGATCAACACAACTGCTCCAAACAGGACGAGAACGAGGGCGCGTTTTATGAACGTGTGTTTCGACATAGTGGTACGAGCCACAGTAGGCCAATCCTGCGGCAGGTTGTCAACCTGGAAGAATGCGTGCACTCTTCATTGGGCATCGGAAAGCCTGGCGCCGCAATGCTGGCAGAATCGGGCGTCGCCGTCGTGTCCGCCGAGGCCGCAGCCGGGGCCGGGGGCGGAGACGGTTGGGTCCTGTGCATGGTGTTGAGCCCACTCCACGGTTACAATGCCTGTCGGAATGGCGATAACCGAGTAGCCCAGGATCATCACGATGGAAGCGAGGAACTGTCCGATAGGGGTCTGCGGGGAGATGTCGCCGTAGCCAACGGTCGTGAGCGTTACGATGGCCCAATACACGCTGACCGGGATGCTGGCGAACCCGCCCTGGTCACCCTCGATCATATACATCAAGGCGCCGATGATCACGACGAACGTCACCACGGCCAGCAGAAAGACCGCGATCTTCCGGCGGCTTGCGTACAACGAATCGCTGAGTGAGGCGGCCTCTCGTGTGAACTGAGGAAGACGCAGGACGTGGAAGATCCGCAGCACGCGAAGGACCCGGACGGTGGAGAGGTAGACTGTGCCGAAGAATAGCAGACTGAAGTACGCGGGAAAGATCGCCAGGAAATCGACGATCCCGAAGAAGCTCAGCGCGTATCGAATCGGATTGCCGATGCACAGCAGCCGCAGGACGTATTCCACCGTGAAGAGGATCGTGAACAGCCACGCGAGCCCATACAACAGTCTTCCGTGCTCGGCATGGATCGATTTGACGCTGTCGAGCATGATGACCAGGACGTTCACCACGACGCTCAGGATCAGGAGGATGTCGAACCACTTCCCTGCCGGCGTATCCGACTCGAAGATGATCTGATATGCGATTCTCTGCCACTCCCGCCGGGGTTTGTTCCTGCCGATTGCATCCATTCCTGTTTCTCTCCATCTGTTCTACTCATTCTGCCGCGGCTGTCGCCTGTATTGTGTGATCTAAGGGATTCCTGAGTCAATAACGAAAGCGATGGGGAATTCGATCGTTTGGCTGTGTAGCGCTGCTGGTTGTCAAAGAACAAGAGCGAGAACCTGTTCCCATAGCCGCGAGGGCGGCGCGGATCCGTAGCATCCCGCCCTGTTGCGGCCTGTCGTGACAAGCTCTGTCAATGTCTACTTGAGGACGAAGGCCAGCGTCGGGTCGAGCGGGTAGCGGCCAAACTGTTCGCCGTAGATGGCGAGGCCGCCGGCGACGGCCTCATCGGCCTCCAGGCGCAGCGCGATCGTGCCCGTTGCCGCTGCCTGCCTGAGCACCTGTGGCGGAATCTCCGCAGAGATCAAGTATCCGTAGGAACCGGCTTCCGTCAGCGTGTCATCACGCTTCTGCGCGTGCCAGGACAGGATGCCCCGGTGGTCCGCCGGATCGTCGGGCAGCTCGAAGACGCCGACCATCGCGCCGCCCACTCGCACGCGAACGGCGCTCGGATACCTCTGCTCGTCCGTCATGGGATAGGCGTTCGGGTTCAGGCTCGGGTCGTGCGTGCCCTTGCCCAACATGAAATTGCCTTCCTGCTTGGCAGCGCCTTCTTTGTCCTTGCCGAAGAGTTGCTTGGCCGAGAGCTCGGCGCGGAAGGTCGCGATCTCGACATCTTCGACTTTCAGACCCGTCGGCCAGGGAATCCGATATTCGAAGTAGCCGGCGCCGGCGCCGTTGACTTTCAGCCCGTCGAATACGTTCCACTGCTTGACGGACCACTGCGCCTTGGTAAAATCCTTCGGTGTGATCCGCACGACCTTCGTTGTGCGTTCCCGCTGGGTGATGGTTTCCTCTCGCGGCTGTCGGCCGTCGCGGACGGCGAACGTCGTGAAATTCCTGGCCAGCACGGTCCCGGACTTGTCTTCAAGCTGTACGGCGAGCACGACGACCGCGGGCCTTTCGGGCATCGTGACTTCCAGCGGCTCGATGGCCCGGCACATCCATGCCGCGTAGGGGATCGTCTGCCGGATGCGGCCGTAAGAACGCTCCTGGCCCAGGCTGTCCCACACGCGCAGGGAGCCCCGCAGGATCAAGTCCTCGCCCACATCGCGATTTGTGAGGAGTGATACGTACAGGGGCACCTGGACCTGCGCCCCGGGCTTGACCTCCTGGCAGAGTTCCTCGGCCATTGCGATGTAGCAGTCGCCGTGCAGGTCGCGCAGGCTCATGCCCGGCATCAGTTCCTCCATGCCGGTGAGCTTCTGCGAGCGGTCGAACCGCCAGTAGCCGTTCCACTCGTTGATCACGTCATGATGCTCGGTGTACAGCCAGCCGCAGACCTGCGGATGCCGCCGGAAGGCATTCATCATGATATGATAGTCCCAGCTCCAATCCACGTCGCCGGTGCTGCCTTTGTAGCCCCAGACGTTGCCGCACTCGCTGTTCAGGAGCGGCTCGGTCCCCTGGGTGCGGCCGCCGATGTAGTTCCACTTCGAGCCGGCGTGCGTATCCCGGCAGACCTGGTCCAGGTGCTCGGTCCACTTGTAGCCCGGCAGGTAGGCGTGCCAACTGTTGATGTCCGTCAGCACGTGGTCGTTGTTGCAGGGGGAGTTGTCCTCCACGAGCCGGGTCGGATCAAGCCCCTTGGCCAGACGGACCATGGAGGCGACCCAGTCCTGTGTCTGGGGCGTGTATCCCTTGTCCGGCGTGCCGAGTCCCCACGTCTCGTTGAAGATCACCCAACTGAAGATTGCCGGGTGATTGAAGTCCCGCTTGAGCATCCCGCGCAGCGCGACCTCAGCCTCGCGGCGCATGTCCTCATCGGGCTGGCCCCAGCTATTGGGCACGTCCGCCATGATGAGCACGCCCAGCCGGTCCGCCCAGTAGAGCTTGCGCGGGACGCCGATCTTGACGTGGATGCGATGGCCGTTAAGGCCGATCTGTCGCGACCGCAGGATCTCGTCCCGCATGAAGGCGTCGCTCGGGAAGGCATAGAAGCCGTCCGGGTGATAGGCCTGATCCAGCGTCAGCTTCAGATACACGGGCTTGTTGTTCAGTGTGATGTACGGGTGCTCCGTCCCAGGCAGCTTCATCACGCCGATTTTGCGCATCCCGAAGTAGGTCTCGACGGTGTCCTTGCCGCCATCGCCCGACAGCACGGCCTTGACCTCGTACAGATAGGGGTCTTCCAGCGACCAGAGCCGCACGGCGCTCAGGCGCACCTTGAATTTGACTTCCTGCTGTTGCGCCGCGACTTTCGTGCTCGCGACTGTCTCGGAGCGGTCCTCAGGCTTGAACTGGAGCTCGAACGTCATTGGTCCCGGCGCGGGCTCATTCAGCGTCGCCTTCACGGTGACCGTTCCGTCGTCGATGTCCGGCACAAGATGTACCGTCTCCAACGCGACCTTGGGCCTTGCTTCCAGGTAGACCGTCTGCCAGATTCCCTTGGCGGGGCCGTAACCTTGTTTCCCCTCGAGCTTGAATGGATGGGGCGTGTCGTCCACGCGCAGCACGAGTTGCTGGTCCTGGCCCCACTTGATGTTCGAAGTCAGTTCGAACTCGAACGGCGTGTATCCGCCTTGGAAGCTGCCAACCTTCTGCCCGTCCAACCAGCCGGTCGTGAGCCAGTCGCAGGCGCCCACGACGAGGAAGACTCGCTGCCCCCGCCACTCGACAGGAATGCGAATCGTCCGCCGGTACCAGGCGATATCCGCTTCGCTCTCGACGCCGGAGAGCTTTGAGCCCCACGGGAAGGGCGCCGTGATCGACAGCGGGAACTCCGTCTTGCCGGCCGCCCAGTTCTGATCGAGACCCACGTTCTCCTTGTCGAACCGGAACTCCCACGTGCCGTTGAGGTTCATCCACTGGGCCCGCTGGAAATCCGGCCTCGGATGCTCCGGCAGCGGGATATCCGCCTTCGCCAAGGAGATGCAGGATAGAAGCAGCAGGGGGATCACGATCACTACGAGTGTTCTTGTGCAGGTGTTGTTCATACGATCATCCTTTCAGGCAAGACCCATCGATTATCTCGTAACACCGAAAGCGCCGTCAGCTTACTCGCAATCGGCTCGACTGTCCATTCTGTCCCTGAAGTGCGCCTCGCAGCCTCGGATTCGCCCACTCAGGGGGCAGGCACTCCACCTTTCACATGCGAAACGACAAACGTGTTCGCAGCGGCGACGTAAGGCGTTTCTGATATGCCCTCACGAGCGCACTGCAAACTCATGCCAATGGCTCGTAGAACCGCTCCGGGCGGCTGCCGAGCGTGTTGGTCAATGTTCCCAGGTGCTCGATGGTGCACTCGATCCGGTCGTCGGGTTTGAGGAAGTTGCCGGTGGCCATGCCGACGCCGGAAGGCGTGCCCGTGCAGATCACGTCCCCCGGCTCCAGTGTCATCAGGTGACTCAGGAACGAGACGATGTCCGCGACGGTGTAGATCATCTGGCCGGTATTGGCGTTTTGGCGGACCTCGCCGTTGATCGTCAGGGTCATCATGAGATCCTGGACGTCGGGGATCTCATCGGTTGTCACGAGGTAGGGACCCATGGGGCAGAAACCGTCGGCCCACTTGCCGTTGAGCCAGTCGTAGAACTCGTCCCACGGCCGCTGCCGGCGGTCCTTCTTGAATGTCACGCTGCGGGCGGAGACATCGTTGGCGATGGTATAGCCTGCGACGTAGCTCAGAGCGTCACTTGGCGTGATGCATTTGGCGTTGCGCCCGATGACGACCGCCAACTCCAGCTCGTAGTCGATCTGCTCGCTGTAGGCGGGCCAGGCGACGGTCTCGCCGGGACCGACCACACAAGTGGCCGGCATCAGGAAGGGCCGCGGCGTGGTTGTCCGACGCGGCGACTCCGACAGGCCAAGTTGAAAGCCTCGATGAAGCGAAGCTTCCCTGATATGTTCGCTGTAGTTGCCGGCCAGCGCGAGGATCTTGCCCGGCCGGGGAATCGGGGCCAGGAGTTGAATCGAATCCAGAGGCGTTGCCTGTGTGGCCGACGCGGCCGTTTGACGAATCTGGTCGAGGCAGGAGGGCCCCCGATCCAGGATTCCTTGAATGCTTTCCGGCGGATCGTCATTTTCCCAGGAAGAAGGGACATCCACCACGCCACGGTCGGTCAAAACCCCGCACGAGGCACGTCCATCACGCAGGTACGCCAGCAGCTTCACGTTCGTATCTCTCCGGAAATTCAGGGATTATGGCTTTGCGGCGTATTGTACATCTCCCTGCGCCGGGCACAAGCCCGTGACGTGTGCCGTGCCTGCGAGATTTGGGGCGTCCCATAAAGGCGTGTGGGGTCGTAGTGGCGACAATGAAGGGTCTGTGTAGATCGTAATTGGGCGGTTCCTTGGCGATATTGGGCGGGGGTATGCAAGGTCCCGGGGGAACGAGCGGCCCTGGCGGCCCTGGAAATGCGGTTTGGCCCGGTCGCATCCGGCGGCGTGGCGGTTTGTTTCAAGCCCAAATCGCCTGCAATCCGATGGGATGGATACCGGCGAACAACCCGCCGAACGCGATTCGTCGCATCCGGAAGACGCAGTGGTGTGTTGAGCCGGGACTAATGGGTGTTCGAAATGAAGGGTATTTCAGGATGACACTACGGGAGATCTTGAGCGGAACGAGCAATTGGTTTCGGTCCCATCGGTACGCGCCGGCGGGGCAGTGCGAGTCGGGGCTGGATAGTGAGGGCCTGCTGATGGTGGCGCTCGATGCACAGGATGGAGATGAAAATACCCGGCCCCTGCACGCCGGGCAGGTCTCGGCACCCCGCAAAAGGGGAGCGTCCTCGACACGGGGCGCTTTTGACGGTTCGAATCCGGTTACCTCGCTGGACCGGCGGGACTCCGTGGAGAAGCTCCAGGAGGGTTTCAACCGGCTGATCGGTCAGCTCGAGCAGATCAATGAGCATCTGAACGAGCAGGTCTCGCAACACCATGAACTCATGGGCCGCGTGAAGCAACTCCCCCAAGTGCTCGAAAGCCTGCCGTCCGCGGTGGAGAATCAGAAGGTCCTCACCACGCAGTTGTTGGATCAGCTCCGCGGCACAGCGGTGAAAGACCAGCAGTTTCTGGAGGTGGTGAGCCGGATTCCTGTCGAGACATCGCGCCAGACCGACGCGCTGGCTTCCATCGATCGCCAACTGGCGGCCGCAGCGGATACCGACGTGCAGATGGCCGAGAGCTTCCTGAAGTTCAAAGACACATTGGATCGGCTGAACAACAACACGGTCAGCAACACCGAAGGCATCCTGCAGATGAGCAAGACCTTCGCCGCCAGCGACCGCTACCTCAAGTACGTCGTCAACAAGCTCAATAAGCGGTACGCATGGGTCTTCGGTATCGCGGTCGGCATCTGCGCGATGGTGGTCTGCGCCCTGGCGGGGATCATTCTCTATCTGGCCAGATAGAAACAGGGGCCTGCACCGATACGGTACAGGCCCCGAAAGAGCAACGAAACGCGATGGCACAAGCCTCGCGGCCATGTTCTATCGGCAACCACCGACCGAGCATGGACTTGCCACGGCGGACTGCGCCGTTTACTTGGTCTTCAGACGCACGTTGTCCAGGCCAAGGGCATTGTCACTGATGTTGGCGATTTCAATGCCGAGCTTGTAGCCGGCTCCCTTGCGGGCGTTGGCGGCCGAAACCTCCAGCGTGTAGGTCTTCGCCATGGACAGCACCACGAAGCTCTTCGACCCGAGCGAGACTCGGGTGCCGTTCTTGTCGTAGAACAGCGAGATCTTCAGGTTGTCCTTCTGCCGAATCGCGCCTACCACAACGGAGGCATCAACGTTCAGCACGAAGGCTTCTCCACTGATGATGGTGTGGTCCGTCACCTGCCAGATCGAGGGATCACCGCCCCAGAGGACCGCTGCCCACGTTCCGTTCGTGGCGTTTGCGGCTTTGCTAAGCCTGGTCCTGGCGACCGAAGCCGTGTTCCAGCCTGGAACGTTCTTGAAGAACGCGACGTTTCCCGGATAGAGCAGGAGGGGCTCCGTCGGGTTCGGTTGCTCGAAGCTGTAGTTCACGACATTGACCGTGATCGGTTTAACCACCCGTGCATTGGCGACCTGAATCGCGCCTGTGCCATCCGGCTGGCCGTCACCGACTCCGATGATCACCTGCGTGATCGCCTTGGCATCCACGCCCGAGAACTCGGACAGCAGGATCTTCCAATCCACCCAGTCCGTTGCGAGCGTCAGATACGGGTTGCCCGGATAGGACACCTTCGCGGACTTGCCGGCGCTGTCCACCAGCTTCACGTATACCGGCGCTGCATCGTTGCCGCCCTGTTTGACACCCACGTCGGCCACTGCGTAGTCGCCGGTGATCGTGCCTGTCCCCGAGATGCCGTCGAACACGAACGTTCGGAGTTCGCCGGAGGCGTGAGACGTGGCGGCCAGACCGATCAGAACCGAGTCGGTCAAGTCGTTCGCGTCGAACGTCACCGGATCACCCAGCGGTGTCCACTCATTGGCATCGACAGAAATCGAGCCGGTGATCACGTTCGCAGTCCGCTCGAGCTTTACCCAATACGGCGCAGCTACCGCTGCGGCGGGGTTCGGGCCGGCTGCCGCCGATCCGCCCGCCGTCGTTCTCCACTGGAAGGCGGCGCCGTTGCCGTCACCGCCGGTCAAGGACATGATGGCATAGGGCGAGTTGGCGTCCACGCTCTGGCGAATCATAACGCCGGCCTTGGCCCACCCGCTGGAACCTGTGCCTACGCTGACAACCTGGGCGACCACGGAGCCGTCACCGGTCAACGTCTGGTACACGTAGCGGAACTGATCGGCGGTGCCCCAGATATCCGCGCCGGCGGCCAACATTGTGAGGGTGCCGTTGCTCAGGCTGACCTTCGGCGTGCCGCCTTTGGCCTGCAGTTGCAGGGACGTGACGCCGTTCTTCGTCCAGTCCTGCGGACCGGCATACTCCTGAACCAGCTCGGTGATGAACGGATCTTCGGTGTTGTCATAACTGATGGTCACGGCTTCATCGATGACCGGGATGTAGTCGGCGACTTTGAAGCTCCAGACATCGCCCGGAGTGATCGAGCCGTCCTCGGCCACTTCGTCGACTCTCCAGTAGTACGTGGTGTTCCAGTTCAGGGCAGCCGGGACGTAGCTGGTCTCGGCCACTCTGGCCACGAGCACCGAGGCGTCGCCTGCCGCCACCTTGGCCTGGTTGCTGCTCAGGAAGACGTCGTGGTCGACGGCTTTCTGGCCGGCCACCCAACTCATCAGTGGCGTATCGCCCAGACCTTCAGCCCCATTGGCGGGCATGGGCGCCGTGGCCCAGGTCACCAATTGCAGCGCACCCTGCGGAATGATTTCCTTCGGGATGCCGGGGCCGGACCATCTCAGGAAGGCCGTGGCGCCGCCGCCGTTCTCGTACATCTCCATCACGAGGATGTACCGCTGCCCGGCGACGAGTTCCAGATCATCGCTGGTGTCTTCGGTGGTGCCTCGGTCGACCCAACCGCTGGCGATTTGCACGCCGTTCAGCCACATCCTGGCGCCGTCGTCGGAAGCCTCATAGAGCCTGTACAGGCCCGTGACCGGCACATTCAGTGCGGCAGTCCAGCGGCAAGAGAACCGATCCACCGGGATGTTCTCATCGGGAGAGTTTACGCCCGGAGTCGCACCGCCGCCCCAGTCGAAGTTGATCTCAGGGACGATGGTGACGACGTCCGGATCGCCGGACAAGGTCATATTGGCCCAATACTCAGCGAAAGCCCCGCCCTCGGGGTCATACGTCGTGAAAGTCCACACGTCACCCGGGTACACAGTGCCTGCGGCGTCGACCTCATCGACTCGCCAGTAATACGTGGTGCCCGGCGCGAGCAAACCGGTGGCATCGACCATCGGAGCGGCGAGTGTGATCAGCAACACATTCGGGTCGCCCGCGGCTACGAGGGCCTCATCGGTGTCGGCATAGACCATGTGCGACACGGCCCCTTGGCCCGGCGTCCAGCTCGCGGTCAGAGAGATCGGCCGCCACAGCGCGCCATCGTACGGGCTGGGGAAATGGGCCGTCAGGGGTGTTACCGTGAAGGACCAGACATCGCCTTCGGTCGTCATGCCATCGACATCGGTCTCATCGACGCGCCAGTAGTACGTGGTGCCCGGCTCGAGGGGATCGAGGTGGTAGTAGATGTTGAACGCCTGAGTCGCCTTCAGGTCGTTGGGTCCGAGGACCTCGCTGGTCCCGAAGTAGACTTCGTGCATCGTCGCGCCGTATCCGGCGGTCCACTCGAACAGAGGTGAGGTCACGTCCATCGCACCATCTGCCGGCTTCGGCTTCCAGGCGGTCCCGTTGGCGATGGCGCCGTCTGTAAGAACGAAGTTGTTGATCCACTCACTGATCACTGCGCCGCGCGGGTCGTTGTCCTGACCGCTTGTCTGGTAGAAAATGCCCAGGCGACCGCCCGTCGTCGTATTGACAACGACAACCGGGTCCGCTCTTGTTCCGGCCTGGTTCTGAGCCAGAATCAATTCCGGCACCCAATCGCCTCCGAGCTCATTAAGATGAAATGGGCGGTCACTTGCCAAATCCTGCAAAGACGGCGCGACGGCATGACCTTCAAGCGTAACAACACATTGAGTGTTGTCATCCCACATCGTGATAGCGGGGATGTCCATCATATTTTGTAATCCACCCGCTTCATTATATCCCGCGGTTCCGACGTAGAACATATAGTCGCCGGTGTTGATAATGGTGTTGCCATCATCCAAGAACAGCTCGGCTATGGAACCATCGGGTTGTGCATTGCCTGCCGGGTAGATGGTGTCTGGGAATTGCCCGCACAGAATCAAAATGTCGGAGACACCGTCACCGGTGTGGGCAACCACCCAGTCCGCCAGGGCATCCTGTTGGGCTGCTGTGAATTGCTCAACAGTGGCCCCCGTTACGTTGTCCGCGATTTTCTGCATTTCGCGGTTGGCCGCACCTTGCGACCACCAGCCCGCAGGTGTCGAAATCGCTATGTCAATAGCCATAGCCGTCGAGCAAAATGCGAGCGCCAGAACACACGCCAATACTTGATTCTTCATTTTTTTGCCTCCTTCTTCCGATTGAAGACTGAAAGGGAACTCCGCTCCGGCTACACACCGAAGGACGGGCACTCCCCGGCGATGAACTGACCGTGGCGCTCTCACTAACGTCCGGCGAGGGGGGGATCCTGCTCTGATATTTCGATTGCACGTTAGCGACCATCCGTTCGCGATGCGCAGACCCCAAACCTCCGGGCTCCCTGCCCCACACTAAAAGAAGAATCCTCCTGACGCCGACTGAATCGTCCGGAGACGCCAACACGCTCCATGTTCAGTTCTTTGATGTAAGTGAAAAAATGCGTCGCCAGGGCCTTTTACCCTGATTTCACCCAACACTCCGATACGCTCAATGAAATCGCAGAGATTTCACGCAGGTGCCCACAACCACCGGCACCCATCCCATCAGAAATCCCTTATACCACACTTGCGTCCCATAAGCAACCGCGAAGTTGCGGTCTCCGCAAAAAAAATTCCGTGTTTTACCCTCCCCGCGCATCTGTTTTGCGAGTCCGTTCGCGTTTCGTGGACATCTGTCCATGCCATATAATCGGCTAAGACGCTCCGCAGATTGGCGTATTGCGGCAAAATACGTTTTTTTCCCGCTTTGGGCGCCTGTGGACCATCCCACTTGATTGATTCGGTTCACGAGACTACAATGGCCTCTGATCCGGTCTGCAACACCGGTCGAGGTCGGTGCGAACCGGGGCAGATCGTTGGGGCGTGGAAGAAGTGGGCCGCAGTTCGGGCACGAGAGAAAGACCGCGAAAGGGGCGATTCTTATGCACAAGCCGACACATATCTCGAACGATACGATTCAACGTTTCAGTCGGCGTCAGTTCGTGGGCGCCGCACTGGCGGGCGCGGGGGTCCTCGTTGCGGGTGTGCGTTCCGCCCTGGGGGCACAGGCCACGGTCGGCTCATCGCCCGCCACGCAGATTGTGACGCTTGGCCGCACCGGCATCAAGGCTTCGCGGCTGGCCCAGGGCACCGGCTGGAACGGCTCGGGACGCTCCTCGGCCCACACTCGTCTGGGCGAGAAGGCCTTCAACGAGTTGATTCGTCACGGCCTGGAACGGGGCATCGCCTTCCTGGACGCCGCCGACCTGTATGGTTCTCATCCCTATCTGCGCACGGCCCTCAACGGCGTGCCGCGAGACAAATACATCCTGCTCAGCAAGATCTGGCCCCGGACGGAGTACTGGAACCTCGCGTCGGGCGGGGCCCGCAAGGAAGTGGATCGGTTCCGCAGGGAGTTGAACTCCGACGTGATTGACATTTGCCTGATCCACTGCATGACGAACGACAAGTGGCCCGAGGAGTACGAACGAATCCGCGACGAGTTGTCCGAGCTGAAGGCGCAAGGCGCGGTCCGCGTGGTCGGCGTGTCCTGCCACGATCTCGGCGCGCTGAAAGTGGCCTGCACGCACCCGTGGACGGATGTCATCCTGGCCCGCATCAACAACGTCGGCAAAGAGGCGGCCATGGATGCCTCGGTTGAAGAGGTGACGCCGATTCTCAAGCAGGCGCGGGCCGACGGCAAGGTCATCCTCGGCATGAAGATCTTCGGCGCCGGCGCGCTGACGAGCCCCGAGCAGAAGGACGCCTCGCTACGGTATGTCTGGGGCAATGGCCTGGTGGACGCCGTCACGATCGGGATGCTCAGCCCACAGGAGATCGACGACACGATCGAGCGGATGAATAGAGCCCTTGGTGTTTGATCGAGTCTTTATGACCGACCCACGTCATCGCAACGGATCATTATCGTACCCATCATTGCGACGCATGTAATCGGCGGCCCAGCGTGCCGATTGGCGATCCTGCTCGTCCATTGTATTGGGGGTCGGAATCTGTTATAATAAGGCTTCGCGGGTGCGGCGGTGGCAGGAACGGATCGTACCTTTTGCAGGAGCGGTGTGTGAACGTGGTGATGCGATGAAGCCCGTTGGCGGGATGCTTGTGATTCTCCTGGGCTGTTTGTGGTGTTGGATCGGCGTGTCGATTCCCGATGAAACATGGGCGGCCGGCCACCGCGATCCGATCCTGACGGGGCAGGCGGAGCCCATCCGCGGCGATGGGCCGATCATCACCGAGTTCGTTGCCTCCAACAAGGCCAGCCTCATGGACTCCGAGGGGGATTCCCCCGACTGGATCGAGATCTACAACCCCACAGCCGAGACGCTTGATTTGGCCGGCTGGTTCCTGACAGACAACCTGGGCAATCTCGACAAGTGGGAGCTGCCGGCCGTCGAGCTGGCGGCGGGCGGCTATCTCGTCGTCTTTGCCTCCGGCAGGGATCTGCGCGACCCCATGGGTCAGCTCCACACGAGCTTCTCGCTCCAGGCCGGCGGCGAGTCCCTCGCACTCGTGGAACCCGACGGTGCGACCATCGCCTTTGCCTATCCCGACTACCCGCCGCAGCTTGTGGACATCTCGTATGGCTTGAGTGGCGGCGGCGTGTCTCAAATCGAGACCCTGCTGATCGCCGATCGTGCGGCTGCGAAAGCCCTGATCCCGACCAGCGGCGCACTTGGCCTGACGTGGACGCAGACGGTGTTCGATGACTCTGCGTGGCCGGCCGGGACGACGGGCGTGGGGTACGATTACCTCCAGTACACCGGGCTGGGCGTGGGCGCGATGCGAAACGTCAATCAGACGGTGTACGTGCGGATTCCGTTCGAGGTTGCCGAGACGACGAATGTCAGCAAGCTCCTGCTGCGGATGCGATACGAGGATGGCTTCGTCGCCTGGCTGAACGGCCGGGAAGTGGCCCGCGCCAACGCGCCGCAGACTTCGCAACTGGCCTGGAACTCCGGGGCGACCTCCAATCGCGAGGACAGCGATGCGGTGGTCGCGCAGGAATTCGATGTCACCCAGTACAAGGACGTCCTGATTCCGGGCGGCAACGTGCTCGCGATCCAGGGTCTCAATTCCAGCCTGGGAAGCTCCGATTTGCTGATCCTGCCGGAACTGGTGGCCGTGGAGATCGAGCAGATCGATTTGGACAATGTGATCGAGGGTTACTTCCTGCAGCCGACGCCCGGGGCGCCCAATCAGGGGTCCCTGGCGCAGGTGGGGCCGGCCATTCGAAACGTCACGAAGGACCCGCCGCCTCCGTCGGTCGGAGAGGACCTGGTTGTCACGGCCGAGGTTTCCCCGACGCTCGCGGCGATCCGTGAAGTCAAGCTGATGTTCCGGATCAACTATGCGTTCGACAGTCGCATGTTTCCGGCCGGAGGGCTTGCCATGCTGGACGACGGCCAGGGAGCCGACGCCGTTGCCGCCGATGGCGTCTACACGGCGGTGATTCCGTCCGCCTACTACGCTCCCGGCGATATGGTCCGCTGGTGTGTCCTGGCGGAGGATGTCTCCGCCAGGACTTCACGCGATCCGCTGTTTGCGCATCGTGACAACTCTCCGGAGTACTATGGGACTGTCGCTATGGACCCCGCGATCACGAGCGAGCTGCCGATCCTTCGCTGGTTTACGGAGAATCCGGCGGCCGCCGGCAGCCGCAGCGGGGCACGCGCCTCGGTGTTCTACGACGGCGAGTTCTACGACAATATCTTCGTCCGCCAGCGGGGCGGGGCGACCGTCGGCGCCGGGTCGAAGAAGTTCGCGTTCAACAACGGATACAAGTTCCGCCTATCCAATGAGTATGGGCGGATGAAGGAGTTCAACCTCAACCAGAATGGGTCCGATCCCAGCTACCTCCGCCAGCCGCTGGCGTTCGAAACGCATCGCGAGGCGGGCTGCCCTTCACCGCTGTGCTTCCTGATGTTGTCGGTCCTCAATCGGCAAGTGGACCGCGTGGGGGTCTTCGTCGAACAGGTCGATGAAGCGTTTCTCGAACGGAACGATCTCGATCCTCGCGGCACGCTGTACAAGTTCGTCCAGCGGGCCCAGATCACGCCCGTGTTCAACGATATCAGTTCCGGCATCGAGAAGAAGACGCGGGAGCACGAGGGCTTCTCGGACATCCGCGCGGTGGTGGAGGGTCTCAATGCCCCGACCGCCGAGCAGAGGAAGGTCTTCGTCTTCGACAACTTCAACCTGCCGGAGATGCTCAACTACCTCGCCGCGAGGTGCCTTCTCCAGGACACGGACGACATCCGCAAGAATTTCTACTTCTACCGCGACACGGAAGGCAATCGCGAATGGTCGATCTTCCCCTGGGACAAAGACTGGACGTTCGGCGTGGTCGGCGACGGGTGGATCTACACGTCCCATCCCTTCCTGGGCGACGCGGCGCATCCCAAAGACGGCGGCCGGCAGTGGAGCGTATTTCTGGACGTCATGTACAATCTCCCCGAGACGCGGGAGATGTTTCTGAGGCGGACCCGCACGGTGATGGACGAGTTGCTCCAGGCGTCGAGCGCCCCGGCCGCTCAGCGGCATTTCGAGAATCGGATTTCAGAACTCTACGCGCCGGCGCGGCCGCGCCTCGGCAACCTCGATAGTGCGGTGAATTCACTGAAGGCGTATTTTCCCACGCGACGGGCGCAGTTGTATGTCGATCACAACGCCAACAACAAGACGAGCCAGCCGGTGGGTGGCAATGCAGGTATCCCCAACGCGCAGCCGGCGCAGGTGACTTTGGCCTTCGGCGAGTATGACTTTGATCCGGTGTCAGGCGACCAGAACGAGGAGTATGTCGAGATCGTGAATCCGAATCCGTACGCCGTGGACATTTCCGACTGGCGGCTGGAGGATGGGGTCCGACATGTATTCGCGCCCGGGACCGTAATCATCGCAGGTGGCAGCCTGTACGTCTCGCCCAACGTGCGGGCCTTTCGCGGCAGGGCGTCAAGCCCCACGGGCGGGCAGGGCCTCTTTGTCCAGGGCAACTACAAGGGCCACCTCTCGAACCAGGGCGAAACGATTCGCCTGTGCGACTGGTCGGGCCGCGTCGTGGATACTCTGATCTACGCTCCATAACGGAAGAGTCGGCCCAGCCGACAAGGATCACTTTGGCGGCCGATTCCAGGAATGACGTGCGGCGTAGAGGGAGTCTCGTCGGCGGGTTGTCCTCAGTCAGCTATTGCACAAGACAGTACGGCTAATGATGAACCTTTGCGTGGACGAGGTCATCCTGAACGTAGCGCAGCGTAATGAAGGATCTGGCCTATGGTCGAGAGAAACTTCTCATACTGTGCCCAGATCTTTCGGCTTCACCTCAGGATGGCAAAGTCTCCACCGACACGGATTACTCCTGATCCCCATCGGAGATCTCCATCGCCTCCGCATGTGAGAACAGTGAATCATTCGTGATGGAGTTTCCCTGCAAGGAATGTGGGCCCTGCCCATTTCACAAAAGCCCAGATCAGCGAATCGATGATCTTCTCGACCGTGAACGACGTGTCAGGGGGGAGCTCGTTGCGAAAACGAGTGATCGAATCGCGTAGCAGGCTCTTCTCCCAAACTCTCGCGTATTGCGTTACAAGGCGGTCATAGATCGGCCGTTGCGGATTCACCATATGAAACAGTCTCGTGGCGAAGGAGAATTCGAGAGACGGTGCACCCCGGCGAACGTCTTGTGTTTGCTGGCATATCTGCCTCAGGTCAGGTTCCGATCCTTTTAGCCTGATGTCCTCAAGAAGCTTGAAGTAGTTTGCCCGCCAGTTGCTGTTCACACCCCGGGATTCCCGGAACGATGCGTAGTGTCTCTGGAATTCTGTATCTTTTGCCGCATCTGCCTCTGCAAATCTGTGCATGAGATCATCGTGGTCGTGAACGAGTCTCTTTACCTCCTGTAGTGCGAGAAGTGGCTCAATATGTCGATTTATGAGACGGTACATCGCTCTGCCCCCAATTGGTGATTTCCCACATCTCTGTCGCTACCCATACACAGTATAAGGGGTATATGGCCAATGGGCAGATCGAATTGTGCACGTTATGGTTGTGCCGGCGGCTCGAATTTGTAGCCGATCTCGCGGATCGTATGGATGTAGACCGGGTTGTGCGGGTCCGGCTCGATCTTGTTTCGCAGCGTCGTGACGAACCGGTCAATGCTCCGCGAGCCGACGAACGAGTCGTAGCCCCAGACGAGGTTGAGAATCTCGTCGCGCGTCAGTGCCCGGCCCGGGCGCTTGACGAACAACTCCAGCAGCCGGAACTCCTTCGGCGAGAGCTTGATCTCTTCCTCCTTGAGGGTGAACTTTCGGGCCGGCACGTCCAGCCGGCAGTCGCCGAACTCGTAGATTTCCGGCTCGATCTTCCTCACGCGGCGAAGCAGCGCCTCGGCCCGGGCCAGCAGCTCCTTGATGCTGAACGGCTTGGTCACGTAGTCGTCGGCCCCGAGATTCAGGCCCAGGACAATGTCCGATTCCTCGCCCTTGGCGGTGAGCATGATGATCGGCATGTCCAACTTCTCCCGCCGGATCAGCCGGCAGACCTCGTAGCCGTTGATCTTGGGCAGCATGATGTCCAGCAGAATCAGGTCGGGCTTGGCGTTGAGTGCGGTGTTGAGGCCTACCTCGCCATCCTCGGCCGTGAGTGTGTGGTAGCCGTGGAATTCGAAGTTGTCCTTCAGGCCCCGGAGCATCGTCGGGTCGTCTTCAACTATGAGCACTGTCTGCATCGGTTTGCGGCGGCTCGAATCTGTATCCTATGTTCGGGATCGCGTGGATGTATTGCGGCCTCGCCGGATCGGGCTCGATCTTGTTTCGCAGGCTCTCGACGGCCTTGTCGATGTCCCGCACGGAAATGAATCGCGAGTAACCGAAGACGGCGGTGCGGATCTCGTCCTGGGTCAGGGGGCAGCCGGCGTTGCGCAGGAACAGGTGCAGCATCTTGAACTCGCCCGGCGTCAGCGGCACGTCGCGTCCCCCGCGATGGAGCGTACGGGCGACGATGTCCAGCCGGCAGTCGGCGAACTCATACACCGCCGGCTCAGTATCCTTGCGTCGTCGCATGAACGCCTCGGCCCGGGCCATCAGCTCCTTGATGCTGAACGGCTTGGTCACGTAGTCGTCGGCGCCGAGGTTCAGGCCCAGCACGATGTCCGACTCCTGGTCCTTGGCCGTGAGCATGATGATCGGCACGTCGAGGCCCTTCTCGCGGACGTGCGAGCAGACCTCGTAGCCGTTGATCTCGGGCAACATGATGTCGAGCAGGATCAGGTCGGGTCGCTCCTTGAGGGCCTTCTCCAGGCCCTGCCGGCCATCCGTGGCGGTCAGCACGTAGTAGCCCCTGGCCTTGAAGTTGTCTTCAAGGCCTCGCAACATAGCCGCATCGTCTTCGACGATCAGCACCGTCCTCATAGCCGACCTACCTGAGGTTATTGCGCCATAGCGTGCCGGCCCTCGGCCGCACCAGGCGCATATGGTAGCAGCGGACTGCCCCTTGTGTCAAACAGAACCGGGCGACAAGTCCGCGAGAGAAAAGGGGTCGAGCACAAACGCTTGAGTGTGTTTTGCGGATTCGTTTTTTTTGCTTGCTGTCACGGATGCTCGCGCGTTCCAATAAGGGGGTGTTGAGGCAAGGAACGTCCTTGCCGGCCGTGGTTCGGTTCCTGCTCGAAAGCGAAATGGGAGGCTGAGGATGAGCAAGGGAATTCCACAGGTAGCCGTCCGAAACACGTGGGTTTGGCTGGCCATCACGGTTCTGCTGCCGGCGGTGATGCATGCTGCCGATCCGAGCGCGCCGCCCGGCCGCGATGCCAAGGCCGTAAAGCCGGCCACAGCGCAGCCGTCAGTCCAACCGCCCCCCAGGCCGGCGGTGCGACCCGCTGGCCGGACGCCTGCTTCCTTCACGCGAGAGATGCCGCTCGGCGAGGCGGTCGATATCCTGCGAAACTGCACGATCCCGCCACTGCCCATCGTCGTGCTCTGGAGAGACCTCGACAGTGCGGGAATCTACAGCGATACGCCCATCGGCATCGACGGTCTCCCGGGGCTCCGCATCAGGCAGTATCTTGACATGCTGGTAGCCTCGCTGTCGGCGGGCGCGCCGGCCAAGGTTGATTACGTGGTCAACCGTGGAGTCATCACGATTGCCACGACGTCGGCCCTGCCTGTGCCGAAGCAGATCACGCGTGTCTACGACATCAGCGATCTGACGGCCCCGCCTTCCAGTGCCTCGTTCTCGCCGATGGGCTTCGGCGGCATGGGCTATGGCTCATACGGCGGACAAATGATGGGCCCCGGGATGGGTTATGGCATGGGCTCTTCGTACATGCCCGGCCGATACGGCATCGGTGGCGCAGAAAATCCCCCGGGTCTCATCGGAGGCTCCACGGGGATTGGACCGGGCGCCTACCGCGGCCGATAGCCTCTACCACATCGGGTCCCAGACGGGCAGTTTCTGGGCTGGCTGTTCCAGTATCCGCAGGATCTCCTCGGGCACATAGTCGCGGTGCACGATGATCTTGTAGACGTTGTCCTCGAACCAGTCGTCGTACATGGTCCACAGACCGCCTTTGCCGCGATCCGAGCCCCAACTGTTCTCCACCAGCCACTTGACCGGCTTTCCATCGCGCAGATCGACGCCGACGAAGACCATGCCGTGATTGATCGTGCCGTCCCGGAGCAAAAGCCGCTTGGTCTTGTCCAGGCCCAGGTCGAGATCGTAGGCCGATTCGTAGTCGTACAGATTGCGGGCCATGATACCCTTGCCGCTGTCCTGATCGGGCGACACGTCCGCGTCGAAGCAGACGGCCTTGTTGTCCAGCAGGACCTTGATTACGAGGTCCCGGAGGGTCTGGACACCGACGTTTGCGTAGTTCATGTTCCGCCCGTCGTAGAGGTTCTTCGTCAGATCGATCTCGTAGTGCCCGCCCTTGGGCCGCATCGGATCGTCGCCGATGTTCACGAACTCGCCCAGATCGAGTCCGACAAACTCGCGATAGAACGACTGCGGCGTGAAAACGCGGAGCTCGCTCCATTTCTGCTCGACTTCATAGCCGTCCTTCGGCTTGTCCTTGTTCTCTTGCTCTTCTTCGTCGCCGTTCTCGTTCTTCTCTTCGTCCGCTGCCTTTGCCTCGTCCTTCTTGCCGCTGTCTTTGGTCTTGTGCCGCCAGGTGAACTCGGCCGGCGGCTCGCCGAGGTTCAAGACCAGCATGCGGTAGATTTCCGCCATCATCCGGGTCTTGGCCACCCGCATCTGCTTGACCGACCCGGTATCCTCGTAAATCTCCCGGAGCTCGACCGCGTGCTTTCGCAGGGCCCGGCCCAGCAGGCGGTTCATCATGCCCGTGCCATCGGAGCTGGCCGTTTCCGCCATGGCCTCCTTGGGCACGACGCCGTACTTGCCCACGAGGTCCGCGAAATTCTCGAAATAGCCCCCGTCCGGGCACGGGTCCTGGAGCAGGAACACGATGTCGCGGTCCATGAGGTCGCGGTCCCGGAACTCGATCATGCACTCGAGGAACTTGTTCGCCTTCTCCATCTTGTCCCAGAACTGCAGGTAGATCTGGGAGAACTCGAAGTCGTCCAGCTCCAGATTGTTCATCAGGACGGGCTTGATCATATTGAAGCCCGCGAACATCCAGCATCGACCACTGCCTTTCTGATTGCTGATGCCCTTGGTCTTGATCTTGTGGCTGAACGTGTTCTCGTGATCGGCCAGGATCTGGCGGTTCTCGGCGATGTCCCTGATGCCCGTGCTCGTCAGGGCGTTGCGGATCGCCCGGGCGTGGGCGTCCATCTTGAATTCGCTGCGGATTTTCCCGACCGTCTCCGGCGTCAGCGCGCCGTCTTGGGCAAAAACACCCGTCGCCAGCCCAACCAGGACCAGGAACAACGCAATCGACCACTCCATACCTTGCTTCATATCGGACCTCCACAAATTCCTTATTGTTTGCAGGGTATGATATTGGCAACGGACGCCGTGTCAAGCATGATTCAAATTCGCGAACCTATTGACGCCCGCGCCGGGACCGGCACAATGAAGCGATTGTGTCGAGCCGGCCGGGGCGCCGCGAAGGGCCCGGGCCGGCCGGTCCCGATGTCGATGGCTGATCCGCAGCGACGACGGTCGCTGACGTTATAGGAATGGAGGTTCAGGCATGGCGGAGCGTGTGACTTATCACGTGATGCCGGGCGAGGGGGGCGGCTGGAGCATTCGGCTGGTGAATACCGGCCAGGTTATCAGCAGCTACCGGTCGAAGATCGAGGCGNNGCGAGGGCCGGCTGGAGAGGCAATACACCTACGGCTGGGATTCCGGCCTTTTCCCGGAACGACGCAGCGCCAAGGGGGCCGGCGCCTGACCGGCCGGCGCACCCGGCGGGTACACGCCCGGATGAACAGCCGTCACCGCCGCATTTTCACTGCGGCTTGACATTGCGCCCCCAACCGGCCACAATCAATCCCGGTTTGGCCGGCCTGCACGCGCCTTGCGGGGAACGAGAGGCGACGGGAGAGCCGTTCTGAGATTGAGGATGCCGAGAGAATAGGCATGACATCCTCGATGCTCTGAGGCAGATAAGGATGTCCGTGGGATCATGAGCGCCAGACAGGAATATCTTTTTCGCAAGATGGACCCGGCCCGCTATGGCGAGCATCGGCAGAAGAGGCCGCTCTTCGTCCAAGCCTATCTCAAGAAGGAATCCCTGGACAAACGCCTCCAGGACGACCGGTGCAAGAGGGCGCACGAAATCCTCGTGAAGTGGGCGGAGCTGGAATCCGCCGGCAAGCTGCGGACCCAGACCGAGAGCAATCTGGAGGCCGAGTTCCTCACCCAGGTCTTCGGCGAGGCTTTAGGCTACACGCTGTTCTCGGAGGGTTTGGCCCAATGGAATCTCAAGCCGAAGTTCCGGCTCAATGACCAGACGGCCGACGCCGCCATCGGCTTCTTCGAGGCGGGCAGAGAGTCGCAGCCCCGCGCCGTCATCGAGCTCAAAGGACCCACGGTCAACGTGGACCGCGACAAGTTCAACGGGCGCACCCCGGTCCGCCAGTGCTGGGACTACCTCGCGGAAGTCCCCGAGTGCCCCTGGGGCATCGTCTCGAACATCGTGAGCTTTCGACTCTACCACAGGGGTCAGACAACTCGCGTGTATCAGCTCTTTACGCTGCAAGAGTTGCGAAAGTGGGATGCCTTCCTGGAGTTTTACTGGCTCTTCGAGCGGGGCGGCCTGCTGCCGCTTGGCATTGGACAGGTGGCCCGCGCCGACGTGCTTCTGGAGAAATCCGAGAAGCGCCAGCGGGAAGTCGGCGACGAGCTGTACAGCGACTATCACGACAACCGCGTCCGGCTCATCCAATACCTGACCGGTCCCGCCCACAACAAGCCCCTGGACACTGCGATTCGCATGGCGCAGAAGCTCGTGGACCGCATCATCTTCGTGGCGTTCTGCGAGGACCGCGAGCTGCTCCCCGCCCGGTCTCTGTTCCGGGCATGTAGCCAGATCCCGCCTTTCAGCCGCGTCACGAACCCGAAGTGGCAGAACTTCCTGTCCCTGTTCCGCAACATCGACGAGGGCAGCCCCTCGGGCGACGTGCCCGCCTACGACGGCGGCCTGTTCCGGAAAGACGACGCCATCGACGACCTCCAGCTCGACGACAGTTGGGCGAACTTCTTCGGGAGCATCGGCGACTACGATTTCGGGTCCGAGGTCACCGTTGATGTGCTCGGGCACCTGTTCGAGAAGTCGATCAACGACATCGAGCGAATCCGCGTGACAGGCGGCCTCTTCGAATCCAAGGGTGAGGACGCGGTCACGCTCAAGATGGAGAAATCCGCGGAGCGAAAGCGAGGAGGCATCTATTATACCCCGCCCGAATTCACCAGGTTCATCACCGAGCATACGGTCGATCAAGCCGCACGTGAGAGAATCCAGGCTGTCCAGGAGCGGCACGGGATCGATCTCAGTGAGCCCGAGCTTCACAAAGAAGACGGAAAGCTCAAACGCTGTGTGGAAGAAGCGGTTGCGGCCCTCCGCGAGATCCGCATCGTCGATCCCGCCTGCGGGAGCGGAGCCTTCCTCATCCAGGCCTATGAGGTCCTCGAAGACCGCTACTTCGACCTGGTGCACGCCTTGGAGCAGGTCGATCCAAAGGGAGCGGATGCCCTCCGCGACCGGATCGCCGGCTATGTCCTGCACGACAACCTCTTCGGCGTCGATCTATCCCACGAGGCGGTTGAGATCACGCAATTGTCCCTATGGCTCCGATCCGCCCAGCCGGGCAAGACCCTGGCCGACCTCTCGAAGAACGTCGTCTGCGGCAACAGCTTGGTGGCAGACCCCCAGGTAGACCCGCTGGCCCTGAATTGGCAGACGACATTTCCGCAGGTCTTCAGGCCGGAGCGAAACGGTTTCGACTGCGTCATCGGCAATCCCCCCTGGGAACGCATGAAGCTCCAGGAAAGGGAGTTCTTCGACGGCGTCGTCCCGGAGATCGCCGCCGCGGTGGACGCCGCAACGCGTCGGCGATTGATCGCCGAGATCGAGCAGACCCATCCCGAGATTTATAATCGCTACCTGCTTGCCAAAGCCAATGCGGAGAAGATGTTCGATTACATCCGCATCAGTGGGCGATACCTCTTGTGCGGCAGAGGCGACATCAATACCTACGCCGTCTTTGCGGAACTAGCGAGGAGTCTGGTTGCACCGACGGGGCGCATCGGACTGCTCGTCCCGTCCGGCATCGCGACCGACCACACAACAAGGGCATTCTTCGGCGACATCGTCGACAACGATCTCCTGGTCGGCCTTTATGACTTCGAGAACAAGGCCCCCATCTTCCCCGACGTTCATCGGTCGTACAAGTTCTCCGTGCTCCTGTTCGGCGGCGCGGAGCGCAAATCCGAGGCGGCGGACTTTGTCTTCTTCGCCCATCAGATGGAAGACTTGGAGGAGCGGGACAGGCACATCTCGCTCTCGAAGAAGGACCTGCGGTCCCTGAATCCGAACACGTTGACCTGTCCGATCTTTCGGTCGCGACGCGACGCGGAAATCACCAAGGCGATCTACCGGCGTGTGCCCGTCCTCGTGGACAGAACCCGCAGGGAAGGCGGCAATCCGTGGGGAATCGACTTTCTTCGCATGTTCGACCAGACGAACGACGCGGAGCTGTTCCATACAGCCCAGCAGCTTGAGGAGGCCGGCTTCAAACGGGATGGTCCCTGCTGGAAGAAGCGAAAGCAGGTGTTCCTGCCCCTCTACGAGGCCAAAATGGTCCAGATGTACGATCACCGGGCCGCCAGTGTGGTTGTGGACGAATCCAACTGGATGCGCCAGGGACAGACCGAAGCGACAAGTCTTGTGCAGCATCAGAATCCCGAATACACGGTCGAGCCACGGTGGTGGGTCGATACGAACAAGGTGGTGGAGGCCGTCGGCGGTGAACGGCCTGCTGGGTTCCTGGCCTTCAAAGATATTACCAGCCCGACGAACCAGAGAACGATGATAGCCGCCGCAATACCCTGGACTGCCGTCACCAATCACCTGCCTTTGATGCTCACGGAAGTTGACACGAGACGCAGCCTGTGCCTTCTCGGGAATCTCAACTCCGTCGTGTTCGACTATGCAGCCCGCCAGAAGATTGGGGGCATAACACTGAACTTCTTTATCGTCGAACAACTTACCGTGTTCGGCCCGGAATTCTACGAGCAGCGGTGTCCTTGGGAGAAGAAGGGGACCTTAGAGAAGTGGATCAGCGAACGGGTCCTCAAGCTGACGTGCGTGAGCGAGGACATGAAACCGCTGGCGGAGGCGGCGAAGTTCAAACCGCCGGTCTACAGATGGGACGCAAACGAGCGAGCGGAACTGATGGCGGAACTGGACGCTGCCTTCTTCCTGCTCTATGGGATCGAACGACAGGACGTGGAGCACATCCTCGCGACCTTCAACGGCATTGCGAAGGAGTCTGAGGGTATCTTCGCAGGCAGGACGACCCTGGAGCGAATCCTGGCCTGCTACGACCGATTCCGCGAAGTCGCCGCCCACTGAGCGGACGCAGTCGCGTGAATCCCTGGGACATCCTACTTCTTTCACCCTCAGGCTGGGTGTCCTATCCCTGGGGAATCAGAGGGGTGTGTTGCTGGGTCCTCGTGAAGGGATTGCGCGGTCACCGGTCAGTGCGATTCACCCGATGCACCTTCTGTGCCGAAGATTGTGGTTCGCAGTTCGCAGCGTCGCCCAACGGGTCAAGACCTGCCCATAGAATCATCAGACAAACTGTGTTTGTCCCGGCATGGCCATGGGCCTGATGGGCAAGTCCATGTCCCAGGTCAAGTTGTCGGGCACGAGTTGTTCCTGAGAATTCAGGGCTTCGGTCCAGGAGATCTCTTTTCCGGTGTAGGCGGCCATGCGTCCCATGATGGCCATGAGCGTGCTGTGAGCCATCCAGACGCCGTCGTTAATGGGTTGGCCGCTGCGGATGGAGGCGAACAGCTCGTCGTGTTCGACCTGGTACATGTCGGACTTGGGGCCGCGATAGCGCCAAGACTTCTTGCCGGTGATGATGGGATCATTCCAGCCTTTGATGGTGCCCAAACCCTCGGCGCCTATGAGGTAGTCCGAGTTGTCGCTGTAGCAATTGCTGATCTGACGCTGGGCCATGAACGCGCGAACTCCGTCCGGGAATTCATAGAAGATATCGATGTGGTCGAAGATATTGCCTTCGTTGTTTGGGAATTGGCGACCTCCGGTTGCCACCGCGTTGAGAGGGAGGACCCCACCCATCGCCCAGGCGATCTTGTCCACGCTGTGACAGGCTTGTTCCACCAGCCCATCCCCGGACAACCAGACGAAGTTATACCAGTTGTGAAGTTGCCACTCAACGTCGCTCATGCCGGCGGGGCGACTGCCCGCTGGGGGCATGGGTTTCACCGGTCCGGTCAGATAGGTGGCATAGACGGCGCGAATGGAGCCAATGGCGCCTTGGTGTATCTGCTCGTAGAAGGCGCGGCGCGCCAAGTGATACCGCCAACAGAAGCCGGCCACCAGAGCCAGGTTCTTCTCCTTGGCTTTGGCGGCGGACTGGAGGACGGAGCGCACGCCTGGGGCGTCGGTGGCCATGGGTTTTTCACAGAAGACATGCTTGCCGGCCTCGACCGCGGCTCGGAGATGCTGCGGCCGGAAACCCGGAGGCGCGGCCAGGAGAACGACGTCCACGCCGCTATCGATCACCTTCTGGTAGGCGTCCAGACCCGCGAAGCACGCATCGTCGGGGACCTGAACGCGGCGCCCGAATTGCTCGTTGCCCGCGAGGTTCTTCCGACTACTCAGCACGCGATCCTCAAAGACGTCGCCCATGGCTGTCAGGACCACGTCCGGGCCGGTGGACAGGGCTTGCGCGGCCGCGCCGGAACCGCGTCCCCCGCAGCCGATGAGCCCCACTTTCAGAGTATCGCCCCCGGAGCGGGCCGCGGAGGCTTTCCGAGTCAAGGCCAAGGGGCTTGCGAAAGCACTGCCGATAGCGGCGACGCTGGAAGTCTTGAGGAACTGCCGACGGGACGAACCGACAACTGATAGAGATTTTGAGTTTTCCATGCAGATGTTTATACCTCTGAGTGAAATACAGATCAAGGGAAAAAACCGATAGGAATTTCTGATTGTTCGACCGTGCCAATTGCGCGGCCATCTTGTTTTCTCCGACTTCAGACCGAGTATCCCGTCAAGACGGTATCTCATCGCTCGTATCTCGAATGGATTTCCGGTTTACCAATCTCTACCGTACACCAACGGGCAGCGTCTTTCATCCATTGGGGTTGCGGCTGAGCGCAGCGAAGCCGCGCCAAGTCCTTGGCGTCTCTGCGTGAGATTCGGTGTCGTGCGAGTCGGGTTGTGCGTCGTGCGTAGAGCGAAGGAGGAAAGCAGCCTCTATTCCTCGCGGTCCTCTGCGCCCGCGGCGGTTAGATTCATCCGGCTCCGTGTCTCCGTGGTGCATCAGAATCAAAGAGCCCCCAAGGGCGGGATGCCTCCTTGGGGAGCCCTGTTTGTGCCAGCCGGAACTGGGGCTGCTTGTCACGAGTCACGGGACACGAGTCACTGGTTACGGGTCACGGTCGTCATCCACTGAAGTAGATGTAGGCCGCGAGGATCAGGCCGAGGACCACGAACGTGAAGATCAGGTCGCCCTTTGTCCAGCTTGCCCGCGACTGGCGGCGGTCGTCCGCCGTCTGCGTCGCGAACGTCAGGCCGCGAATTTTCTCGTAGTCCGGGGCCGCCGTTGCGTAACTGACCGCGATCATCACGATCGAGCACGTCAGGAAGATCAGCACGCTGTAGTACTGGAAGTAGATGTTGTTCACGATCCAGAGGAACGAGCCCTCCGTGTACGCAAAGTCCCGGAAGAGGCTGATGTTCTTGAGCTTGACCGGGGTATCGACCACCAGGCGGAACAGGCCCATGATGAAGCCGACGATCAGAGCGGCGAGGCAGCCTTTGCCGTTGAGTCGCTTCAGGAAAACGCCCAGGAAAAAGACCACGAAAATCGGCGGAGCCAAGTAGGCTTGGACACCCTGCAAATAATCGTATAGGCCTTTTCCGCCTCGGATGACCGGGATCCACAGCAGGCCGATGACGACCATCACCGTCGTGGCAACGCGGCCGATCCAGACGAGCTTCGCCTGTGTGGCGCCCGGGCGGAGCTTGTCGTAGAAGTCCATCGTGAACAGCGTCGCCGAGGCGTTGAAGACGCCGGCCAGCGAGCTCATCAGGGCTGCCAGCAGGCCCGCGACCACGACGCCTCGGATGCCGACCGGCAGGACCGTCGCCACGAGCATGGGGAAGGCCTTCTGGCACTCGTCGCGGGCGATGGTGCCGTCGGCGGTGAAGAGGGTTTGCTGCATCACTTCCAGCCGGCCGCTCTTGGCGAGTGCGAAGGCGATCATGCCGGGGATGATGAAGATGAAGACCGGCAGCAGCTTGAAAAAGGCGGCGCAGATCGAGCCCCGGCGGGCCTGTCGCTCGTTCGGGGCGCCGAGGACGCGCTGGACGATGTACTGGTCCGTGCACCAGTACCACAGGCCGACGATCGGGGCGCAGAAGAGCATGCCGAGCCAGGGGTAGTTGTCGTTGAAGTACCAGGCCATCCGGCCGGTCTCGCGGACCGGGGCCCAGGTGCTCTCGACACCGGCGGGGACCATCGGCTTCCAGAGGTTGAACATCTCTGAGCCGGCCCAATGACGCAGCTCGGACCAGCCGCCGAGGGCCTTGAGGCCGAAGATCGTCACGAGGAGCGAGCCGAGGATCAGGATGATCGTTTGCAGGGCCTCGGTGTAGGCCACCGCGCGGAGGCCGCCGAGGACCGTGTACAGGCCGGTGAAGACGATCACGAGGATCGAGCCAACCCAGAAGCTGTCGAGGTGCAGCGGGCCGAGGTCCAGGTGCAGTTCGGGCAAAAGGGCCCCGAAGACCACGCCGCCGGCGAAGATGCCGACCGCGATCTTGGTCAGGATGTAGGCGACCAGCGAAATCATCGAGAGCACCCAGCGACTGGATTCACTGAACCGTTTTTCCAGGAACTCGGGCATTGTGAACACGCGAGAACGCATGTAGAACGGCACGAACACCCACGCCAAGACGAGCAGACACCACGCGTGCAACTCGTAGTGCGCCATCGCCACGCCGTCCGTGCACCCCGATCCCGCCAGTCCAACGAGGTGCTCGCTGCCTATGTTCGATGCGAAAACCGACGCACCGACGATGAACCAGCCGAGGTTGCGGCCGGCGAGGAAATAGTCGTCCGTGGTGTTTTTGCTCTTGAGGATGACCCACCAGGCCAAGCCCAACAGGATCCCAAAATACGCGGCGATCGCAATCCAGTCCACCCCGCCCAACACCTGTCCCATCACCAGTTGCATCGTGTGCATATTCAACCTCTCTGCTGAATACCCGTGCGATTTATGGTTTCGTACCCATCATGTCGCCCCGGCTCACTTCGCCGAGAACCGGTAGACCGTAGTCGTCTCGTACTTCTCGCCCGGCCGCAGGATCGTGGATGGAAACGCCGGTTTGTTCGGTGAATCCGGATAATGCTGCGTTTCCAGGCAGAACCCCCACCGATGCTGATACACCTTCCCCTCCTTCCCGGTAATCGTCCCGTCGAGGAAGTTCCCCGCATAGAACTGCACCCCCGGCTCGCTCGTCCAGACTTCCATCACCCGCCCGGTCGTCGGCTCGACCACCTTCGCCGCCAGGCTCAGCCCCTTGCCGCTGCGATGGAGCACCCAGTTATGGTCGTACCCGCCGCCGGCCTTGAGCTGCTCGAAGTCCGCCTCGATCCGCTCGCCGATCGCCGTGGGCTTCGTGAAGTCCATCGGCGTCCCCGCCACCGGCTGCAAGTCGCCCGTTGGGATCAGCCCCGCGTCCACCGGCGTAAACTTATCCGCGTTCAGCATCAACACGTGCCCCAGGATATCCCGTTCCCCGCCCGTCAGATTGAAATACCCATGGTGCGTCAGATTCACCGGCGTCGCCTTGTCCGTCGTCGCCACGTAGTCGATCCGCAACTCGTTCTTGTTCGTCAGCAGGTACGTCACGGTCGCCTTCAGATTCCCCGGATATCCCTCCTCCCCGTCCTTGCTCAGATAGCTCAGCTCGACCCCCACCCCGTCCGCCTTCCACACCGGCTTATCGTCCCACACGACCTTGTCGAACCCTTTGAGCCCGCCGTGCAGATGGTTCTCGTTGTTGTTCGTCACCAGCGTGTACGTCACGCCGTCCAGCGTGAATCGGCCCTTACCGATCCGGTTCCCGTACCGCCCCACGATGGCCCCGAAGTACGGCGTAACCTTCAGATACCCCTCCAGGTTGTCGTACCCCAGCACGATATCGTCCATCTGCCCCTTGGCGTCCGGCATTTCCAGCGACACGACAATCGCCCCGTAGGTCATGATCTTCGCCGTCGCGCCCCGGGTGTTGCGAAGCGCATACAGCTTGACTTCCTGCCCCTCCGACGTCTTCCCAAACGTCGTCACGTCGATATCCATCGCCTGCTTCGTCTCCTTCTTGCCCACGATCCGGCTCGCACGCTCGCACGACGCCAGCACGATCAACGCCCCAACCCAAACCGCCGCAAACGCTGCCAACCGCCACGTCCTCGTTGACATCTTCGACCCGCCTTTCTGATCCACAATTGACGATGCGTCTTTGACTGCTGTCCACCGTTACCGGCTCCAAATACTAAACCGCGCTGTGCAATTAGTAAATCCCTATTCGCAAAATGGTCAATTCCCGCACCACGGAGACCCCGAGGCCCCAGAGGCCGGAGGCCGGAAGGCGGAGGCCGCCTTCCTCTCTTACACGGATTACGATTGATTCTTGCGCGCGTTGTGTCATCCTGAACGGAGCATAGCGCAGTGAAGGATCGGGCCTGCGACCGACAGAAACCTCTCGTACGATGCGCAGATTCCTTCGGAAACTCAGGACAGGCTCTTCGGCTTTGTCTCAGGACAACAGGGTCTTCACCGCGTACGGATTATTCCCAATCCGCATTACGCTTGACGAGGACTGAACGACGAGTCATCAACCGCAGAGGACCCAGAGGGGCAGGTGTTTTCGGGTCACGGGCCACGGAGCCGCCGCCGCGAAATACGCGAGCCATGCGAAAGCAAACAGATCTCCTCACGCAGAGACGCCAAGACCGCAGCGTGGCCCTTCGGCCGCCACGGCGTGCGATTTCTCCTGATTGCGGGAATCTGATGACGAGCGTAGAATGCCCGGCGACAAGCCGTGCTGCTGGAATAGAGTGGCCCAGATGGAGTATGTACTATGAGACATACGTGGATTTGTGTGATCGGCCTGCTGCTTCTTGTCTCCCCAAGCCTTCTGTGTACGGCTGGGGCCGGTCAGCAGGCCGGCGGCGATCCGGACAAGGTGGATGGCGATATCCGCCGGCTCATCGGCAACGTGGATCCCGAGCAGATCTCGAAACACGTCTTCTATCTGGCGAAAGACCCGCTGCCCTATCGCAAGCTGAATTTTACCCTGCCCGGCCACGAGAAGAACACGCTCTACGAAGCCGACGACTATCTTGCCGGCAAGCTGGCGGCCTGGGGATACCGCGTCGAGCGAGAAGGCGTTCAGGTGCAGGCCTTTCGTCGGGACACCAGCAAGCCGAAGCACGCCCAGTACTCTCCTCCGAAACCCGAAGACCCGTGGTACACGGCGTACAATCTCTGCGTCGAGAAGAAAGGCCGCTCGTGTCCCGGAAGGATCCTCGTGGTCCTCGCACACAAGGACTCGCAGAGTTGGATCGACTCCCCGGGGGCCAACGACAACGCCATCGGGACTGCCGGCGTGCTGGAGATGGCTCGCGTGCTCGCGGCGTACCCCACCGAGAGCACGATTCGCTTTCTCCTGTGCAACGAAGAGCATACGCCGTGGACCAGCAGGACCGCCGCACAGAACGCGAAATCGCGAGGCGATGATATCGTCGCAGTCTTCAACCTCGACGGCATCGGCGCCAAGGGGACGGAGCAAGCGGCCTCCGGAAAGAAGACCAACGTAACCGCCTACACGAAGCCCGAAGGCAGGCGGCTGGCCGAGCTGATGGCCGAGGTGAACGCCCGGTATTCCATCGGCCTCGAACAGCGGGCCGCAGAGAGGCCAGGCCCTGGCGACGACGATGGCTCCTTCATCCTGGCAGGGTTCCCCGCAGCGGTCATCAACATCGGCTCCTGGCCCTACGCCGACCCCAACTACCACGCCGAGGGAGACATCCCGGAAACCTGCGACATCCAGAACGCCGCCATGACGGTGCAGGCGACGCTGGCCGCGGTGCTGACGCTCGATCGAGGCGTCTGAACACGACACGAGCCTATTCGTCCAGGATTGACGTTGATCGCTACGGACTGAAGACGCAGGATAGCCAAACAGCGAGATACGAGCGACGAGATACGGGATACGGTCCGTCCGCCATTCCGCGGATATCCTTCTCTTGATGCTCAGGGACAGGATACTCGGTCCGAGATCGAAGAAAGTAGGACGGTTTCGAGATTCCACCGAAGGTTCAAGAAGAACAAGCCAACCGCTACCGCACTATTCAACGTGCTCAATGTCCTTCGGCAGGCTTGCCCGGCGATGCCGGCTCGATTCATATACCGATACTCGCGGCGGCGGGAATTCAGGATCGGCGAACGCGCCGACGGGTACTGCAATCACATTCGGGTCGTCGCCTGGCTGATAGTACATCGTTGAGCCGCAATTCGGGCAGAAGTGAAAACTGATCTGATTCCCGCTGTCCGCCGTGCGCACGTAGACCTTGCTCTCGCCGCAAATCGTGACCCTGCCGCTCGGAAAACGGGCCTGGGTTCCGAATATGCTTCCGGTCCGGCGTTGGCACGCCGGACAGTGACATATGGATACGCGCACGGGTTCGCCCTGGGTCGTCAAGGTCCGTCTCCCGCAGCTACAACTGGTTTGTCGAGTCGTCATGATTGTGGACCTCATTTATGTGATGACAGTCGATGGGACCCACTTCGATCTTCAGGGGCAGCCCGCCGCAGGCGGGGAGATCACGCCAAGGAATGAAAAAGTACCTGACACATTTAATTTCCCAACGGGCTGCTAGAACTTCGCCAAGCGATAGAGTGTCTTGCGATAGTAAACGATGAAATCGGCAGGTTTCATGGCCTCCATGCCGTAAAATGCATGGGAATCGATGCCGTGTAGATCATCTAGATGAAGATCCTGGCGAATCTTCCTGATCGTCCTCTTGCTCACATCTCGCCCATCACCACTGTAAGGTAACTGTGCATGCAGCCTAGTCACCCGTTTGCCCCCAAATATCCAATGGAATATTCCTTGTGTCGCTATGTCGAGGGTAATCTCCAGTTTGTTTCCGACCGGCCCATAGATCTGGCAGCCGTATTTCGCTAGTATGCGTCGAAGTTTGCGGACTGGCATCTGGCGATTTCCCTGTTCAAGAAATCGGCAGTGCTCACACAGCCAATCAGCGATGGCCAGAACCTCCCGATCTGCGAGATCATTCGTGTACCCATCAGCCACTCGGTGCTGGGCCACCTGCAGAACCAGTTTGAACACCTCATCTTGATCAAAGTCCGGAAAGAGACCGTTCTCGTCGAGAAATACGAGAGTCGCTACCAAGGCTGTTCGTTTGTTGCCGTTGTGGAAAGGGTGGTCTTGGATAATTGAATGCAGCAGTGCCGCAGCAGACGTTTCAACCGTAGGGTACTTCAATGTATCCCCCAGAGATGTCTGAGGTCGGAACACTGCCGAAGCAAGGAGTGATTCGCTCCGTACCCCTGGCGGCGTAATGGGATCTGGACTGGACTGAAAATCGCCTACCAACTCGACGTGAATGGCTCTTATTTCATCCACGCTCAGCCACCGCAACTCGCGTTCATGGCCTGGCGTCCTCCATGTGAAAAGGGGCGGTGCCAGCTCTGTTTTGCGTGTATTCGCTGACAGCGGACCACCTGTAATGGGATCAATTCCACGCTCACGAGCTTTGGCCCTCAGCCTCGAAATGGCCTTGTGACGCAGCTTCCGGAGGTCATTGTTTACTTCCACGCCACATTCGGCGAGCAGTTCTCGGAATACAGGCACTTCCAGTTTCAACAGTCCCATCCAGTACTCGGGCGTCTGAAGTTCTCGTCGTGTTGCGAGCCCGAGCGCCCTTCTCGCACGGTTCAAGTCCCGTCCTCTGATGAGGTCGCTCGGAACAAGGAGTCTGCCAAAACCAGCATCCCACAGAGCCACCAATGCCGCATCACCGTCGAGCCCCGCCTCCTCCGCAAGTTGCTTCACTGTTCGACGTTTCTGAGGCATATCTGACCCTTACCAACCCACGATAGTGCTAGCACCAAGTCCTTCGCAGAGTACTGCGGGCAGCCATTCATTATACGGATGAGCTCATGGGTCGTGTCCATGAGTCCTCATCTGCACCTCTTCTTCTCATCGCGTGGATTCTCACGCATGTCACGCCAAAGCCTGCGAACAAACACATTGACGGACTCTTTCCCCAGGAATGAAGACGATGTTCCGATTTCCGTTGAGAGTGCCACGACGCTCGCGTCCAGCGATGAGGCAAAGAGTGTATCCCTGGACACTCTGGCCATGGCCAGGTTGATCTCAGATGGCGTTAGGCTCGGTGTCGCCCGCTCGCGCAAGCCCACTGCCACGCATTGCATAGATACAGGTACATAGATCTCCCTACGTTTCTCTGACTCCGCAAGCAGCGGATGGACGCTACTCGATTCGTCAACACCAAAGATGCAACAATCTCCCAGGACGAATGGAGTCGAATCGGTTCTGAACACATGCCACGAATCGACAACAATAGGATTCTCGCGACCGCTCGTGGTCAGAAGTTTCGACAGTCCCCTCACTTGCCCATTCTTGGCTGCATCATCTAACTGAGCACGTTGCCCCACTACAGGAAGAAGCTCCTTGAATGCTTTCCCAAAATCAAGCTGTGATGCGAGATGTCTCGCACGATCACGGAGATCCGCCCATTTGCCAGGGTCTTGTTGGAGCACGCTGACTATGTAGTCTCTCTGCTCCTTGGGAAGTTGCGCGAGTGCTTCGATTATAGTCTCATCCAGATTGGCCTCAACATAAGCCCATGCAGCTTGCCGAGCGTCTTCGCAATCGGCAGAATGGGTCATCTCATCCAGGATCGCGCCTACTGTATCTGTGAATCCATCGCGAAGGTGTCTTGTCCGGACACCCAGAGTGTGAACCCATTGACGCAACTCTCGCTCATAGCTGCACGGATCGGCGCCTGCCTCAATAGCATCTAGCACGCGCGTAATGTGTGTCTCCTGTTCGGAGAGCCTATCCTCGACCTGGGTCTCCGATTTGCCGTAGAAATACGTGGCAACCCCGGTGTCCCGAACACTAAGTGACCGTCAATAAATTACAT
>DCUI01000252.1 GCA_002327785.1 Phycisphaerales bacterium UBA2218 | reverse complement strand
GGGGAAATGCCCACGCTGTAGACAAACCCTGGGGCTGTGTACTTGAGGTATTCGACCAGTTCGACCGAGCCGGCGATGTATCCGCCGCAACTGGCCAACGACTTGGAGAGCGTGCCCATCCACATATCGACGTCAGCCCGGGCTACACCCCAGTACTCGCCGATGCCCCGGCCGGTTGGCCCCATGGTTCCCAGCGAATGCGCCTCATCGACCATCAGCAGCGTCTTGTGTTTCTTCTTGAGTTCCACAAAACGTGGAAGGTCGGGGAAGTCGCCGTCCATGCTGTACACGCCCTCGATGGCGATCAGTACGCGGCGATATCGATGGCGACCTTCGGACAACACCGCATCCATTGCCATCCAGTCGTTATGGGCAAAGGCTCGACGGGTTGCGCTGGAAAGCGCGGCGCCCTGGAGAATCGAGTTGTGTGCCAGAGTGTCATGGAGGATCAGATCGTCCGGTCCCAGCAGGTGACCGATTGTGGTGACATTGGCGGCATGGCCGGAGACGAACACGATGGCAGCAGGGACATTCAGAAACGCAGCGAGAGCCCGCTCCAAGTCACAATGCACCTGCTTTTCGCCGGATATCAACCGACTGGCGCCGGCGCCGGTGCCGTAGCGGTCTATCGCGGACTTGGCGGCAGCGGCGACCTCCGGATCGTGGCACATGCCGACATAGTCATAGACGCAGAAATTGATGAGCTCGCGTCCGTCGATGCATGCTGCGCTTCCGGCTCCACCTTGGTCAACACGGAAATACGGGTTGTCACCGGTCACCGCAAGGAGTATTCGCTCTTGACGCTTTAACTGGGCGTATTCGGGAAACTGGGCGAAGTCATAGTGTTCAGGAAGAACCTGGCCGGCTGAGACGTCTGACTTCGAACCATCGATCAGGTGTTTCTGCACTGCCTGAGCCAGCTCCCCCAATGTCTGCACCTGGCAGTACGCCGCATCGGGCATATAGCCACCGAAGGTCCTCTCCATCGCAGCGACGAGTTCCAGACGCTGCAGCGAATCGAGGCCCAGAGCGATGAGGGGTGTATTGGGTGTCAGGGCGGACAGAGCCGCACCTGCCAAGGCGTGGGCGTGCTGGCAGATGGCAGTAAAAGCGGATAATTGCGAAGAATGCGGTGCGGAATGCGGAATGGAAGAATCAGTGCCTTTGATGCCGGGGCTGACGGCGTCGCTGGAGTCGGTATTCTCGGCCCTCAGGGCGTTGTACTCGGCAAGGGTGCTAAGTTCTCCACTGAGAAACGCCCCGCGACAGGCGTGACGCTGTACCTTGCCGCTGGAGGTCTTGGGAATTGTGCCGCTTCTTACCAGCACGATGGTGTCCAGCGCCAAGTCATGCTCATCGAGTACCGCCATGCGGACTGCATCCAGCACCGGCTTCCAATCCATCTTCCCGTTCCGCTTGGCCTCCTGGACGAGAATCAGCCGCTGACTGCCATGGTCATCTACGGCAAAAGCAGCCCCGTAGCCGGCTTGCAGCAGCGGGTGACTCATGCGAGCCGTGGCCTCGATATCCTGTGGATAGCGATTCAGGCCGCGGACGATGATCAGGTCTTCCCGCCGGCCAGTGACATAAAGCTGGCCGTCGCTCATGAAACCCAGGTCGCCGGTGCGTAAGAACGGGGCTTCGTCCGTGTTGCTCAGGCGGGCATTGAACGAACAGTTGGTCAGGCGGGGGTTGTGCCAGTACCCTTGGGCGACTGACGCTCCGGCAACCCAGATTTCACCCACGCACCCGGGGGCGGCCTCAGCGTGGGTTTTTGAGCTGACAATTACCACATGCATAGTGTCGACCGGCGATCCGCAGGCTACCAGGCGACGAGCCTGGCCATTGCTGTCGGGCACAGGCTCGACATAGTCTTCGGTCAACGCTGTGTCATGAAAGGCTTGTACGGTCGCGCCATTGCCACGTCGTGCGCCGCTGACCATGAGCGTCGCCTCCGCCAAACCGTAGCAGGGATAGAAGGCACTGGGTTTGAAGCCACAGGGGGCAAATGCTGCGGCAAAGCGTTCGAGCATTGCGGGCTGAATGGGCTCGGCGCCGACGAAGGCCAGTGCCCAGGAGGACAGGTCAAGGGTGGCTCGTTGCTCGTCGGTGATACTACGGACACAAAGGTCGTAGGCGAAATTGGGCCCGCCGGAGATCGTTGCCCGGTATTTGCTGATGGCGGCCAGCCAGGTGATGGGTTTCTGGAGGAAGTTGGTTGGTGAGATGAGGACGTTTGTGGCACCAGCGAACACCGGGACCAGGATGCCACCCACCAATCCCATGTCATGGTACGTGGGCAGCCAGAACACGCCGCTGTCCTTGGGTTGCACCGCGAAAGCATGGTGGATGGTGCGGGTGTTGTCAATGAGGTTCGCGTGACTGATCATGACACCCTTTGGCTGGCTGGTCGAGCCTGAGGTGTACTGAAGCATGGCAAGCGTGTCAGAGGTGATGACAGGTTCGCTCCATTTCCCGGCCAAGTCATCTGGGATCTCGTCGGTGGCGAGCCATCGTATCTGAGAGGAGGCGGCCGCTTGACCACTTTTCGGTCCAATCAAGCCCTGGAACTGAGTCGCGGCAGAAGAAGTGCTAAGGGCGATGCTGACCCCAGCGTCGGCGGCGATGGCGTGGAAACGGTCTACTATGCGGTGGCGATGCGGCGGGTAGGTTGGCACCGCCACGCAACCCGCGTACAGGCAGCCGAAGAAGGCCGTAATGAAGTCGAGGCCGGGCGGATAGACCAACAGCACCCGCTGGCCGGCCAAACCCATGTCCTGTAAATGGGCGGCGATAGCGCGAGCCCGCAGTTCCAACTGGGCGTATGTCAAGACGGCCTGATTGGGCTGGCCATTGAGCAGATAGACAAATGCAGGCTGATCCGGACTGTGCTCGGCGTGGCGGCGCAGCGTTCGGATCAGATTGCTGGTAACCTGATGCGGACTAATATGCGCTTCTACGCAGACTGACATATGTACTTTCTATGACCATCATCGTGGTCAATACTGCCACCTTTGCATACTGGAGCCCCATTGTCTTGGCTGACTTGTTGGGTGTGGCATTGCATAGAAGATATGCTACGCCATGGACCGCCCCTTCTCTATAGGGTGTAACCCTACCTTCCTATACGACAGCAATTGGTGTAGGGTCGAGCTGCGACAATCTCACTGCCCGTGAGGCGGCAGTCGATGTGCGGCTTGAGGGCATGCCCGTCTCTTGTTGTACACCCTCAGCGGAATCGCCAGGATACAAGGAGAATGAACGGCCGTCAGTCCTCTTCAAGAAACCGGCGGCAGACACTCGCGATGTTGAGAGCCGCGGAGCCGTTCTGAACCGGCATCAGCCGACGCAATTCGTCCATGTCGAAGTCCGAGTGGGTTTCCTTGCCGAGCGCAATGCCGACGAAGGCCGTCGACGAAAAACGCGTAATCAGGACATCGCACTTCGCTATCATTTCCTCGGCGCTGCCAGTGGAGAACACCATGGCTCCAGGCGCATGCTGATGGATTTCCCTGGTAGCACGCTCTACCTCTTCGTTCGGGTGAAGCTTGAAGATGAGCTGCCGGCTGCCGGCGATCTCGGTAGCTCTCCGAATGAACGCCTCGCGGTCCTCGCCCTGGAATGTCTCCCGCAGCGGCGATGTGCAGACCAGCACGTAGTGCTTGTGGGGAAAGTCGTTCCTGCAATATCGTTGGCAGTCATCGAAATTAGGTATTCCTGTAACGATGATCTTCTCGGGGCGTACGCCTTTGCGGATGAAGAACTCGCGATATCCGTCACTTGCGACGCAGAAAGCACGGTAGGCATCGCTGAGGCCGGTAGCCGATGTACCCGCCAGCCAGCGAGGAAGGAAGCGGAAACGTTTGACGAAGCGAAACAAGATCGATTCTGCGTCCGTAATTCCCTCCTGAACCAGCACGATCCGATTGTCTCGAATGTTCCTCTGCAGGTACACGTCTGAGCAGGTGACTACAAGGTCGTACGGCCGACTCTTCCCCTGGTAGTCGATGGGAAGGTTATGATTCTGCAGGTACGTCCGGCATCGGTTGGCCAGCTTGTCACCTATGATCGTGAACTCCATCCACCCGAGTCTGCGCCACATCTCGTGAAGGCCGTCGCAGTAGTAGGGTGAGAAGGAGTGCTCATACTCGGGAAGGCACCTGGATATCTGATGCATCTGGGTAGTCTGATTCATCGAACCGCAAATGAAGAAGATTCTGTTTCTCATTAGCTCTTTCCACCGTGCTCATCGCCTATGTACCCAATCACAGCACGTACAGGTCGGAAACCCGCTGTAGTCCAACTTTCCAAAGTTCCTTCTGGCCGAGGACAACACGGGCCCATTCCAGATTTCCATCACGGTCTGGACATTCAGATCTCCCAAGACCTGAGCACCATTGTAATCCATACAGCAGGTGACGACCCTGCCATCGCAGAGCACGGACATGGCTGTCCAAGGGTAGAAACAGATGGACACTATCTTATCCCCTACGCGGTTATACGCTCTCCCTCCGCCATAGTTGTGCAACGAGGTGATATTGACACAATCCCCCACAGTCGTGTCAATCAGAGGATTCCACAGGGCTCGAAACTCCTCCGTCCTGGCATGATTTGCTTCGTGCGGAAGATATTGAAGTATCAGCCGCGGGTTTGTTCTCTTCAGTTCTCTCCGGATCCTGATAAAATCTACAATATTCTGAAGAGTGACCTTGAACTGCAACCGTCTCATTGTCGCACTATACGAGTCTTCGTCGGTTCCATAAAAACTAATCTTCATCTTATCTAATTTGGCGTTAATGAGTTGTCTCGCTGTCTCAGGAAACAGCAAGGAAGCATTAGTCACAATATAGGTATGCCGTATCCCGCACGCCTTGGCGAGCGTGATCCTGTCGGATAACAGCCTATCCAGGAGCGGTTCGCCAAACCCGTGTAGATGCGTAACGGGTTTGCGCCTCATGCTGGACACTTCTTTGATGATCTTCTCGAATAATCCGAAATCCATGAAACCAGGGGTTCTGGTGAGCGTGTCACGAGGGCACATGACACACTGTGAGTTGCAGCAATTGGTATTCTCGATCATGATCACAGATGGCAACGGAAAATGATATCTGTAATACGGATAAAAAACCAGGGGGGTCCTGGCTAAGGACAACAAGTAGCGGGTTGTCTTGTCTTTGATATTGAGCAGAGAGTTCCTATTTGCCAGCATAGACGCCACTCCTGCACACCACGACATAGCGAGCGTCGCTGCAACGCAGGCCGTAGGGACACGCATGGGCCGCTGTGATATTCCTACCCCTCTTCCCATTTGGTGGTCATCGCACCCAGAACGAAGACCACGGCGGCGAAAACCCCGATAATCACAGAGCAACGCAATGCGACCATATTATCCGAGAATATCATGGATGCCCGAAGCCCCTCGTTCACATAGTACAGAGGCAGTATCCTGGAGAACGTCTGTAGGAAGCGCGGCATCATCTCGACGGGGAAGAAGGTCCCCGAGAGGAACATCATGGGGAACATTATAGCGTTGGCTGCGGCGGTGGCGCTCTCCGCTTCTGTCGCGACGCGGGTGAGTATCATTCCCATCCCGACGAACGCAAAGACGTCAAGCACAACGAATACAGGGAGCCAGAAGTTCAACTGAAGGGCAACGTCGAATGCGATGTAGCTCACGAATAGTATCAAAAGCGTGGATAGGACCGAAAGCAGGAACTGGTACAGAACATTCGACAGTATCCAGTCCGTATGCGTGATAGGGGTTGTGGATAGCTTTCTGATGACACCTTTCTGTCGAAGCTCCGCATTGACGCTTACCGCACCGAACAGGCTCGCCGTCATCACGGTCATTGCGAGGATTCCCGGGACGAAGAAATCGATGAACCGGTAATTCCCGTTGAGTATCGATACCTCGGCCGGCGTGATGAACGGCGGCTTCCCGGACATCCTCTGGTTCATCTCGGCGAAGACCGAGTTCAGGATTTGCATCTTCGTGGACACCGAGGTAGAGCTGGGGTCGTATATGTATGTGATGGTGACGGATGCGTTGGGGTCGTTGCGTGTCATCCTCCCTATGAGGGAGCTTTCAAAGTCTTTGGGAATAACCACGACCAGGTTCAACTTGTTGTGCTTGGCGTACTGCGTGGCGTTGATGGCCGGGTCAACCGTGGTTATCGCGAACTTCTCGTTGAGTTCGAGGGTCTTGACGAGCTCTGCTGATGAAGTGGTCTGGTCGAGGTCCTGCACCCGAAAGTCGAAACGCACGTTGTCCTGGTTCATAAAGATCGTGCCGAACACGAGGATCAGGAGTACAGGGAAGGCAATCGTGAAAAACACTGCCGTTTTCTCGCGGTAGAAGCTCTTGATGCTCACGATGAGATTGGCGCCGATGACACGTAGGCTCATTGGGCAGCCTCCTCGGCGAGGCCTTCGCGGAGCGCCGCGCCGGTGAGCTTCAGGAAAACCTCTTCGAGGTTGGGTTTGCGAACGTCCAGGCTGAGGAATGACGCCCCGGCGTCCTTGAGGGCATTCAGTATGGTCCGCACATCGTCCTGGTGCTCCAGCCGGACCGTGATATTCTTGTGGTTGGCATGGGCCGGCTCGAAGCCCATTTGTTGGACGATTCCAAAGACTATTTCATGGACGGACTGTAGCGTAAGGACCAGATAATCCGCGTTGCTTTCGATGAGCGCCATGGGAGAGCCCATCGCGACTATGCTGCCCTTGGAGATTATCGCGACAGTGTCTGCAAGAAGCTCCGCCTCGTCCATGTAGTGTGTGGTAAGAAATACCGTCTTTCCCTTCTTCTTCAGGCCCAGCAGGACATCCCACACCTCACGCCTTGCCCGGGGATCGAGCCCCGTCGTCGGTTCGTCGAGGAACACGACCTCGGGGTTGTTTACGAGGGCAATTGCAATACCGAGGCGCTGCTTCAATCCGCCGGAGAGGTTGTTGAACTGCTCTTTGCTTCTATCCGTGAGGTTCGCGAGTTCTATCAGCCCATCGACATCGGTGTTCCTGCAGTTGAAAAGCCGTGAGTAGTAATGGATGGTCTCCCTGACCGTTATCCTGTCGAACGAGGTGAATCCCTGTGGGAGAACGCCGATGCGACGGACGATGTTGCGTTTCTGTTTTGTGACGTCCATCCCGAGAAGGCTCACCGTTCCCGACGTTGGCGCGCGTATTGTCTCGATGATCTCAACGGTAGTGGTCTTGCCGGCGCCGTTCGGACCCAGGAAAGCGAACACTTCGCCTTTCCTGACGGTGAACGATATGTCGTTGACGGCCAGCAGATTCCCGTAACGCTTTGTCAGTCTCTCGACGTGGATTACGTGTTCAGCATCTTCTGTCATGGCTGGGCATGTCATCTGCGTGAGTCCTTGTTGGACGGACCCATCGCCTCGTCCAGCATCTCAGCGACACCCGACTTCTCCATCCACATCTTCTCATTCATGGCTACATGGAGCGCAACCCAACCGATGGCCACGTAGGCCAAACCCAGGAACATAGCGAGAACCGCTTTGACTTCCAGGGTCCAAGGCAGCAGGATGAACAGTCCCGCGTGAAATAGCAGCGAGCCCACGCCGATGAGACCGATCACGAGCCCCATCCGCATCAGACCGATCGCCGACAACCTGGCCATCTGTACGCCGTGCAGATAGCACTGCGTTGCCTCGATCTTGAGCACTTGAATCGACAGATGCCGGCAGTTGTCCAGCAGCTTGATCGCAAGTCCGGCCAGAAGCCCCTTCGTCAGGTACTTGAACATAGGCCCTCCTGTCGAACGATGCTACTTGCGACGCCGGCCCAGAATGTAACCCAGTAACACACTGACCGCCGCCGATCCTGCGATGTAGTGCCACGGATTCTGATGCACGCCTTCGTCCACGTCGCGGGCGATTTCACGAGCCTTCTCGACGCCGGCCTCCTTGGCATCCGTGGCCGCCTCGATCGCGTGGTCTTTGGCGGTGGTCAGCGATTCCATGAGACTGCTTTCATTCTCCATGATCAGGCTCCGCAGATTCGTGTACTTATCAGACATGAGCGTCCTCAACTCGTCCCTCTTCTGCTTGGCCGCCTCCTCAAGGAGTTTCAAAGCTGCCGCAATGTTCTCATTGCCTGTGCGTTTCATGAGAAATCTCTCCTACCTGCGCATACCACGTTCCTGCCAATTGTCAATGGACCTGGAATTGCCACCGGTGGACAGGTTCGGTACACCGGCAACAATCCGCTGATGCCCCCTTCGGGCCTAGTCGACAGCTTCTTCCAAGGCATTCCTTGCTTTGTCCACGACCTTCTGGGCGGCCTCCTTGGATTTCCGGACGCCCTTTTCGGCGGCTTGCTTGACGTGACCTACCGCCTGATCCGTCTGGCCCTTGGCGCGCAGTTTGTCGTTGCCGGTCAGCACGCCCGCCGCTTCCTTGATGCGACCCTTCACTACCTCTGTTGAACCGTTCATGATGCCAACTCCTTTTTGTGCAAACTCTTCACACTGCCTTCATTCACTGCGTTCTTGCGCCTATTCCCTCAGATGATACGTCGTGGGTCGTTCGGTGTCTGTGGGGTGTAACCCTACCTGGGACCACTGGATGAGGAGATTTGAAGACGGTTGAGCGTGGGCGCTCGACGGCAGATCTCCGTCAGCCAGGATCTTCCTCGCGTAGCACAAGGTGGCCTCCTTCTTGTGACCGTGCGGCCCACCGTTGTGGATGCGGGCCATATCGAGGAGGCTCCTGCCCTTGCCATAGTGGAGCAAGTACGCTTTCACTACTCGCCGAGCCTTTTTCGGGTCAGCCGCGTCCCGATGAGGCCAATCGACACCCAGGAGTGTCGTGCCGTCTTCCCAGTAGGCGCGGTGAATCTGGTAGGCACCGAGGGCTCTGCCGCCATCGCCGACCGCATTGGGGTCGCAATGGCTCTCAATACGGGCGATGGCGTCCAGCAGTTGCTCGATATCGTTCGGGGCCACGGCGGCTGCCTGCGCCGACGCCGCAGCAAACCAAGCCGGCATGAAAACAACAAGGCACAAGACTGGGAGTTTCATTGGTCAATCCCCCGTAAGACTTCGCGGTTTCCTATCCGCACTGCCCGAAGACGGACCCAGCCACTCGGAGAGCGCAATCTGGCCGACAGGTTGGACGAACTCCTCTGTCTATCAGGTCCACCTAACGAAACGCTGGGCCGCACGGGTATCGCGTCGACTGCAGCATGTGGTTAAGCTGTCTTTCTCGAATCGGTTGTTTCAGGAAGTCGAGCAGTCATTCTTCTTTGCGACTTCTTCGCCCAGTCGCTTCCATTGCCGCGTTGACACTGGAAGTCCGCATATGCCTTGCAGTCCAGACGGATGTTGCCCCTGTAAGAGAGATTGCCCGCCAGGCAGATCAGCGGCTTGCGACGATGCCAGAAGCTGCTCCACACCCTGCGCAGAATGCGCGGCATGGAATAGAATCTCTCGTTGCAGGAGATCATCTCTTCGATGATGCCGTCCAGAGACAAATGCTTGTACCGAGCCACGGGGAAGGTCAGCGTGTAGTATCTCCAGTCTTGCGGGAAGACATCGAGGGCGATACGGTTCTCCGCGGTCATCTGGCCCCAAAGGCGCGTGCCGGGCAAGGGCGTCAGAAACAGCGCGTTGAGATTGTCCACGCCGTATTGGCTGGCTGTCTCGGCGATGCGTTTTCCAATGCCCGGTTCATCTACGTCCAAACCGATGATAAAGGAACCCACGACCAGGATTCTGTGCCGTTGGATGCGCCGCACAGAGGCCCGAAAGTTCCGGCCCTTCAGAAAATTGAACTTCTTGCTGAGTTCCCGAAGCCCCTCCGGCGTCGGCGACTCGAAGCCGATGAAGACACCCCGGCAGCCCGCCTTCGCACCCAACGTCAGGAGTTCCTCGTCATCGGCGAAGTTGATCGTGGCTTGGGCGACCCATTCCTTTTCCAGTTTCGCCTGCGCCATGGCGCGAAACAGGTCTTTGGCGCGGGCGATGTGTTCAGGACGCGTGCCTACGAGGTTGTCGTCCACCACCAGAACGCGTTTCTCGGGGATCAGCCGAAATTCCCGAACGACATCCCCAATGGATCGCATCCGGTAGTGGGCCCCGTTGAATGCTGTCACACTGCAGAAACTACAGTTCAAGGGACAGCCGCGCGTGGTCTGAATGGCTCCGAAGGCATATCCTGTAGCCAACAAATCATGACGGGCCAGCGGGATATGGTTTATCTTGGCCAGCCCTCCGTCATAACGGCGTCTCAGACAGCCGCATTGGGCGTCTTCCAGCACCTGCAACCAGACACCTTCGGCTTCCCCCGTGACAACGGAGTCCGCCCGCTCTATGACTTCGTCCAGGCACATGGTGGCGTGGATGCCGCCCATGACAACAGGCACTCCGAGGCGCCGGAAGTGAGCGGCCACTTCATAGGC
>DCUI01000251.1:4862-5001 GCA_002327785.1 Phycisphaerales bacterium UBA2218 | reverse complement strand
TACGTCCGTACCCACAGGCCGCGATCCGCTAAGACCTGCTCTTGGCCTTGTCGACGGCCTCTTGCGAGGCATTCCTCGCTTTATCCACGATCTTCTCGGCGGACTTCTTGGCTTGCCGGACGCCCTTTTCGGCGGCTTG
>DCUI01000251.1:0-4839 GCA_002327785.1 Phycisphaerales bacterium UBA2218 | reverse complement strand
TTGGCGCGCAGTTTGTCGTTGCCGGTCAGCACGCCCGCCGCTTCCTTGATGCGACCCTTCACTACCTCGGTTGATCCCTTCATGATGCCAACTCCTTTTTGTGCACAATCTCTGTCACCTCTATCTCTAAAGCCGGCCCCTAAGAACCGGCACGAGTGAAATTAAGACAATGAGTCCAAGCCCGCCGCTTGGGTAGTAACCCCAGTTCTTGCTGTGGGCCAGGTGGGCAATGCACCCACGAGAATGAGAAGCAACACAATCAATAGTAGGAGTTCCATGATGGCTATCGGGTCCTTCGCACTCCTCGCACGTTCTTCTCTTGCGGGGTTCTTCAGCCTATCCGTTTAAACATACTACGCAAACATACTACGTCGTGGGTCGTCCCGTGTCTGTGGGGTGTAACCCTACTCGGATCATTGGAGGTGCTCCCCACGAATGCCGATCCAGGTGCGCTTGTCAAGCGGCCGTCGGGCCACCTGGAATGCGTAGTGCACACTTTTGGATCATGCCCAATACGCGTCGCCTCAGCCGGCCGCCTCACAGAGCATGGAGGTATTCCAGTCTTCCGCAAAACGATCCACGGCCGTGTGAAGCCGGCTCTTGACCGTCCCTACGGGAATCCGGAGCATCCCGGCGATTTCCGCATAGGAGAGTTTGTGAAAATAGGCCAGAATCAGAATCTCCCGAAGCTTCGCCGGCATGCGGGAAATGACTCGTTTGACCGATGTCGCCGTCTCATCCTCGACCAGTTCATCGTAAGGCACGCGTGTGTCAGAGTCCAGGGTGTTCAGCACGTCATCGATCGAGTGCTCCTCGCTGTCGAACATGCTGCCGAGATTGACCGAGTCGACCCGCTGCCTACGACGCAGGGCGTCCTTCGCCTTGTTCGCGGCGATCGTGAACAGCCACGGGCGTAACGGCCGCGACAGATCAAAGGAGTCCCGGCTGACGTACAACTGCATGAGAATCTCCTGGAAGACGTCATCCACCATATCGGATTGGTTCAGAAATCTCCTCAGGAATGTATAGAGGCTGCCCTTGTACTGTTTCACGAGATCTTGGAAGGCATCTTCCTCGCCCGCTGCGTAACGCTTCATAAGCCCCATATCACTCATGTATATCCCCTTCCCAAGAATAGCTGGAGACAACCTCCCCTTGGTGCGCCAAGACCAACCCGGCGCTGTACCCTGCGACCAACGGAATACAGATTCCAGACTTCCCAATACGTCGATTTCTTCGCATGCTCATTGTTGAGATCTCCCGTTTCGGACAGAATACTTCAATCGAATCCATGACGTCACGTCACATTCAACAACATCAATGATCCGCTATAAGGATATACTGCGGTTTCGCAACCCCGTTTTCAGTGGCGCCAAGTGGGTTGACGCTGCCGATCTTGCTCTTGAGCGGACCGTTGAACACCATCACTTCTCATTGAAGAGTCTGCCTGTTGCACCATGGCAGCCGCAGTAGAACATGCTGGAATGATCGAGACTGCCTATTGCTTCACGCTCGGTCTTGCCACAGGAGACACGTTACACCATCGGGGGGAGACCTCGCTATGGGGTGTAACCCTGCCTCTTTCTTCGATCGGCGTGAGTCGTCAACCTTTCCTGTCCGTCCAACGCTCCGGCTCAGCCATCCAGCCTCCTCCGGGACAACCGAGGGAATTCAACCTGGACGCTCCTGGGGAGATCCGCCCGGCGTACTGTCGGCTCTCTATTCCGACGTCTTGCCATCGAAATGCTCGTTGTCGGCCTCCGCGTCGTCGCGGGTATGGTGGACGACGCCGTCCCGATGATTTGGGGGCGCATAGAGCGTATAGAGCTTCAGTGGAACCTTCCCGGTATTGATGATGTTGTGATTCGTCCCAGCCGGGACGATCACCCCGAAACCCGCTCGGATCGCCGTCCGGACGCCATCGAGAACTGCCTCACCGGAACCCTCCTCTGGAATCCCCAACCTGGAAAACCATTTGTTACAGGTTGGATTACCTTCATCCCTCGCCAGGAGGCCCTTGTCGCCGGCGACCAGTGTCCTGCCGGTGTCTATAAGCTCCTACGCATTCATTTGGAGTTGCCCCACCTCCAGTTCCGTATTTCCGGCATGTCTTCCCCATGTTTCTCGATGTATTGCTTGTGCTCGAGCAGCTTGTCGCGAATGGCTTGCTTGACGTAAGCGGCGCGTGGGCCGAGCTGCGGCACGCGGTCGATAACATCGGCGACGAGGTGGAAGCGGTCGAGATCGTTCAACACCACCATATCGAAGGGGGTGGTGGTCGTTCCCTCTTCCTTGTAACCGCGGACGTGGAGGTTGTCGTGGTTGGTGCGGCGATACGTGAACCGATGAATCAGCATCGGATAGCCGTGATAGGCGAAGATGACCGGTTTGTCTCTTGTGAAGAGCACATCGAAGTCCCTGTCGCTCAAACCGTGCGGGTGTTCGCTCTGGGGTTGGAGCTTCATCAGGTTCACCACGTTGACCACTCGGACCTTCAATTCGGGGAAATGCATCCGCAACAATTGCACGGCCGCCAGGGTTTCAAGCGTCGGCACGTCGCCGGCGCACGCCATGACCACATCGGGCTCGGCGCCCTGGTCGTTACTGGCCCATGGCCAGATGCCGATGCCGGCGGTGCAGTGCTTGACGGCCGCATCCATGTCCAGCCACTGGGGAGACGGTTGTTTGCCGGCGACAATGACGTTCACGTAGTTGCGGCTCCGCAGGCAATGGTTGGTGACCGAGAGAAGACAATTGGCGTCGGGCGGCAGGTAGACGCGCACGATTTCAGCCTTCTTGTTCACCACGTGATCGANNTGATCGATGAAGCCGGGATCCTGATGGCTGAAACCGTTATGGTCCTGCCGCCACACCAGCGACGAGAGCAGGTAATTCAAGGACGCGATCGGCCGTCGCCATGGGATATGGCTGCACACTTTCAGCCACTTGGCGTGCTGATTGAACATCGAGTCAATGATGTGGATGAATGCCTCGTAGCATGAGAAGAAGCCGTGGCGGCCGGTGAGCAGATACCCTTCGAGCCAACCCTGGCACTGGTGTTCGCTCAACATCTCCATCACCCGACCGTCGGGCGCGAGCTGGTCGTCGTCGGCGAATCGCTCGGCCATCCAGGCGCGTTCGGTGACTTCCAACACGTCCTGCCAGCGGTTCGAATTGTTCTCATCCGGACTGAACAGGCGGAAGTTCCGGCCGGCGAGATTCTCTTTCATCACGTCGCGGAGAAACTGGCCCATGACACGCGTCGCCTCGGCGTTCACCCCGCCGGGTCGGGGGACTTTAACGGCGTAGTTGCGGAAATCCGGTAACCGCAAACCGCGCAGGAGGAGGCCTCCGTTGGCGTGGGGGTTGGCGCCCATGCGACGCTCGCCAGTCGGGGCCAGGTCGGCCAGCTCGGAACGCAGTCGTCCGGCCTTGTCGAACAACTCCCGCGGAAGATAGCTTTTCATCCACTGTTCCAGAATCTTCACATGCCGCGGATGACTCATGTCGCCCATCGGAACCTGATGCGACCGCCACGAACCCTCGGTGCGTTTGCCATCCACGACCTTTGGGCCGGTCCAGCCTTTGGGGGAACGCAGGATAATCATCGGCCAGCGCGGCCGCTCGGTGACGCCGTTTAGGCGGGCGGCCGACTGGATCCGCTGAATTTCGGTGACCGCCTGATCGAGTGCGCCGGCCATGAGTTGATGCATCTTCATCGGATCGTCGCCCTCGACGAAATACGGCGTGTAACCGTAACCGCGGAACAATTGATCGAGTTCCTCGTGGCTGATGCGCGCGAGCACGCAGGGACTGGCGATCTTGTAGCCGTTGAGGTGCAGAATGGGCAGCACCGCGCCATCATGAACCGGATTGAGAAACTTGTTCGAGTGCCAGCTCGTGGCGAGTGGGCCGGTTTCCGCTTCACCATCGCCCACGACGCACGCGACCAGCAGGTCGGGATTGTCAAATGCCGCACCAAAAGCGTGCGACAGCGCATAGCCCAGCTCACCGCCTTCGTGAATCGAGCCCGGCGTCTCCGGCGCGACGTGGCTCGGAATCCCGCCGGGGAAGGAGAACTGCTTGAACAGCCGTGTCATCCCGTCCTCGTCCTGCGAGATGTTCGGGTATACCTCGCTATACGTGCCCTCCAGATACGTGTTGGCGACCAGCCCCGGACCGCCGTGACCTGGACCGGCGATGTAGATCACGTTGAGGTCGTGTTCCTTGATAACCCGGTTCAGGTGCACGTAGATGAAGTTCAGCCCCGGCGTCGTGCCCCAGTGACCGAGCAAACGCGGCTTGATGTGCTTCGACGCCAGCGGCTTCTTCAGCAGCGGATTGTCGTACAAATAGATCTGCCCAACTGAGAGGTAGTTGGCGGCCCGCCAGTAGGCGTTCATCTTCCCGAGCAGCTCGCGTGTCAACGGCTTATCCGTCATCTTCATCTTGTCTCTTCGCATGATTGTGCTCCTTATCAATAGTCAGACCCAGGACGCGGCATACCGCGCTGGCGATCATCCATTCCTCATCCGTAGGAATGACGCGTACGGCGATCCTGCTGGTTTCCGAGGAAATCACGCCCTCATTCCCCGCATTGCATTTGTCATCGAGTTCGATTCCAAGAAATCCCAGCCCCTCGCAAACTCGGGAGCGGACCGTAGGTGCGTTTTCTCCGATGCCGCCGGCGAACACCAGCGTGTCCAGCCCGCCCAACGCCGCCGCGAATGCGCCGATCCATTTCTTGACCTGGTAGCAAAAGAGCGCGACCGCCTCGGCCGCCCGCACGTCCTGCGGTTCACGGTCGAGCAAGTCGCGCATGTCGGAACTGGTCTCCGA
>DCUI01000136.1 GCA_002327785.1 Phycisphaerales bacterium UBA2218 | reverse complement strand
CTTCAGTTTGATTCGGCGATTCCGCCGTTAGGCGGATCCGTCGTAGGCTCAACACTTCTGGTATTACGCACCGAAAGTGCTGAATTGTAACTCAACATCAAAACCACTACGGGGGGCGTATCCCACCGCAGCGGCCGCACTTTCGCTGCTCATATGGCTTAACTGTTCACTTGTCAAAGAGCCTGCGAGCCAACCGGCCCGCAGCCTGATTGAACGCCTTGAACGCATCGCTCAATCATTGTGAGTTCTGTATTGTAGACGATTTCTTGGGCCCGTCAAGTGCCAAAAAACAAAATCTTAACACTTTCCGCAGATTTTTTCAGCCCGTCCCGGCACGCCGGAACAGCCCGAAATCCGCTCATCGAGCCGCCGCAAACCGCCGATCCGCGGAGCATGCCAGGGCCAGCGATACGCTACGCCTCGTGCTCATGCTCCGGCCGACAGCCTGCCGTCCACAACCCAAACCTCGATCTCAAGTCAAAGAGCCATCCCGGCTTACGGCTCAAAGCCGCCCAACCGGGAAGCGGAGAATCTTAGCCGCCCCGCCGCAACGGTTCAAGCGCAAAAATCCGCCCCCTCGCGATTTTTTTCATCCCACCGCCCCTCCGACGCCACGAACAGCACATAAACCCTTCCAAAACAATAGGTTACGGGTGAACCATCTCGCCAAATTCGGACAGCCATACCCCATCGCTTCGCTGAATCACCATCGCGAACCGACGCCATTCGCCTTCCTCCGCCTTCTACAGGCGATTGACGAGTTATGATCTCCCCACGCAGAGCCGCCAAGCCCGCAGAGGCTTTCCCCGGTTGTCATTCCCGCGGAAGCGGGAATCCAGGCATTCTTGACCACGAAGGCACAGAAGACACGAAGAAGGACAATTCCACCCACGCAGAAACGCCAAGAACGCAGAGGGAACGGGACGAGCAACGAGGGCCAAGCCACGAGCGACGCCTTGCCACTCGTCTTTCCAACTCAGCGGCTCTGCGCCTCTGCGTGAAAACCAATCTGCGCCAATCGGCGAAATCGGCGGACGACTCCTCCTGTAATAATTCCTAATTCAAGATGCGCCCCTCCGAAATCCCCTTCAATCCTCTCGTCTTCGCATATGTTTCTTGGCCGATTTGATGAATCGACCGAAGGCTTTCTCCTTCTTCCGTTTGTCCACATAGGACATCTCGGAGTGCGCCGCCTCCTTCTTGAGCTTGATGTAGTTGGCATAGCGATCTTCGGGCACTTCCCCCTTTTCCACTGCCGCTCGGACGGCGCAGCCGGGCTCGTGTTCGTGACTGCAATCTGCATACCGACACTTTGCGGAAAGCTCGGCAATGTCCTCGAAACCTGTGTTGACCCCATCGCCGGCGCCTGCAATGCCGAGTTCTCGCATGCCCGGCGTATCGATCAGCATCGCACCCTGGCTAAGAACGATGAGTTGCCGACGGGACGTCGTATGGGTGCCTTCCCCTGTGCTGCTGACGGCCTTTGTTTCCAAGGCTTCCTCGCCTATGAGACGGTTGATGAGAGTCGTCTTCCCTACACCCGATGAACCGAGTAGACAATAGGTCCTTCCCGAAGCGAGCGTCTGTCGAAACTCGTCCAAGCCGACTCCCGTGACATTGCTCAGTGCCATCACTCGGGCTTTGGTGGCGGAGCGGAGGATCGCGAGTTTCAGCTCCAATTCGTCCTGGGCGATCAAGTCTGTCTTCGTGAGGATGACCATTGGTTCAACCTGTCCGTCGGTTGCCATGATCAGATATCGATCCAACCGACTGGGACTGAAGTCAAAATGGCATGATTGAACGATGAAAGCGGTGTCGATGTTGGCAGCGATCATCTGGATATCGACATTCTTGCCGGCGGCCTTGCGCCGCAAGAACGTCTTCCGCGGAAACACCTGGTGGATGATCGCTGCGGCGTCATGGTCGTAATAGTGTGCCGTCACCCAGTCTCCGACGCAGGGCAGGTCGACGGAACTGTCAATCTGGTGAGACAGCTTGCCGGATAGCTCCGCTGGGACCTCTCTCGATTCATCTCTTATGAGGTATGAACCGCGATCCACTGCGGATACGCGAGCAAAGCCGCAACCGTCCAAGCTCAACTCAGTGGCGCGAGATTCAAACCATTCGTCGAAACCGAAATCACTTAATTTCATATCGTCCTATCATCGAACAACGTCCAGCCGACACTTCCGCGAGACGATCACCCGGCAACAACGCCGTCGTCCCAACCCACAAGTATGCCGCCATTGCCTCCGGATATTCAAGGGCAAACTGCCCCCTCGCACGGGAGCCAACCGCCAATAGAGACACAATCGGCGCCAATCGGCGAAACCGGCGGATGACTCTCTCGATATTCTTTCATTACAGAGGGCCACAGAGAAAAGGTCACGCCATGGATTCATCGGTTGCACATAGCGCCTGACGGTGTCATTCCCGCGGAAGCAGGAATCCATCGAGCCACGGATCACAGGGCACGAGCCGCCGCTCCGATTCCCGAAAATGAAATACGCAGGTGCCACCCCCGGCTTCCTACGCGGACAATTGGGTGTCGACGCGTGCAACGACCGAAAGCGACTGGGGCCCTCTGGCAAATCTCGGGCCTGCCATCAACAGTCCCCACGATGACTCATTCGAGTCTATTTCCGCCGATGGGCTTACGCTCTACTTTGACTCGGACCGGCCTGGCGGGTACGGGAACAGCGATTGTTGGATGACAAGACGGGCGAACCTCGCGGCACCTTGGCAATCTCCGGTAAACCTCGGGCCGGTGGTCAACGGGCCCACATATGATTTCTGTCCTCGTCTTTCACCGGATGGGCACACACTCTACTTCGGCAGGGCAGCGGACCCAGACCTCAGCATGTACAAAATCTGGCAGGTGCCGATCATTTCCATCGTCGATTTCACCGGTGACGGGACGGTGGATGGAAAGGACCTTCTCAGGATGGTCGTGCAGTTGGGCGGAGACGATCCCCTGTGCGACATCGGGCCGTATGCTTGGGGCGATGGTGTTGTCGATGCCAACGACCTGACCGTCCTTGCCGGGTACATCGGGCAGGAGGTGAACGATCCGAGCCTGATTGCCCATTGGAGGCTCGACGAGACAGAGGGCATGACCGCTGCGGACAGCGCCGGGGGACACGACGCCATGGTCATGGGTGGTCCGGCCTGGCAGCCAGAGGGCAAGATCGGCGGCGCCCTCGCGTTCGACGGGATCGATGACTTCG
>DCUI01000135.1 GCA_002327785.1 Phycisphaerales bacterium UBA2218 | reverse complement strand
TACTTCGTCCCGGCGACCATCATCGCCAGGTCGAGCCCGACGATGCGTTTCTCTTTGAGAATCTCGGGCACCTGCTTGTTGATGATCTGCTGGCTGAGTCCCTCCACGATCGCGGTCTTGCCGACACCGGCCTCGCCGAGCAGCACGGGATTGTTCTTCGTGCGCCGGCAGAGGATCTGGATCAGCCGCTCGATCTCCCGCGTGCGCCCGATAACCGGATCGAGCTCCCCTTTAATCGCCAGTTGCGTCAGGTCCCTGCCGAAGCTGTCCAGAGCGGGGGTCTTGCTCTTCGTCTTGTGGCCCACGGCTCCCGGCGGCATCTTCAACCCCAGATCGTTCGGCGTGTCTTCCACGCCGGCCCCGAGCAGATTGAGGACCTCTTGTCGGACGTCCTCGAGCTTGAGACCCAGGTTCATGAGCACCTGGGCGGCGAGCCCCTCGCTCTCACGAAGCAGACCCAGGAGGATGTGCTCGGTGCCCACATAGTTGTGGTTCAGGGCCCGGGCTTCCTCGATGGCGTACTCGATGACCTTCTTGGCCCGCGGGGTCTGGGGGAGCTTGCCCATGGTGACCATGTCCGGGCCGCTCTTGACCAGCTTCTCGACCTCCAGACGCAGTTTTTTGATGTCTACGTCCAGGTTCTTGAGAACCGTGGCGCCGACGCCACTACCTTCTTTCACCAAGCCCAACAGGATATGTTCTGTCCCGATGTATTCGTGATTGAAACGCTGAGCTTCCTGGTTGGCCAGCGCCATCACTTTTCTCGCTCGGTCCGTGAATCGCTCAAACATCTCTTCTCCGCGATTTCCCAGTTGACTTCATGGCCTGTTCTCCTGCATGCCACACGTCCTATGATACCAAGTACTGCATCCGACTCCAATAGCTCTAACCATCAACGCAGCGTGTTCTTCCGTCAGAATCTGTCATTCTGCCGTAGAGTCCGGCACCCGCCCCCCTGGCTGCCGCGTCGGGCAGAAGCACGACGCATGCAACCGTCCCGCTGCGATTCCTCGCAGGGCGGCCAGGCCGTTTACACCACGCATCGCCCGGAATGGTTACCCCTTCCAGGATGTGGCATCACTACGCGTCCGACGCGAGCAACTGACGCGGCTGGACTTTCACCAGATAGATTGCAGCCTTGTCGGCTGCTCATCCGTCGCTCGTCCCGGGCGGCCATCGCCTCCAAAACGTCTGTCTCCGCTTCTGCTTGCTTCGCCCCGCCTCTGCTCCCGTTGCACCCCGCCCGAATGTAGTCTGTCATGATTCCAAAACCCTGGCAGCAGCCAGGAGTCCCGCAGGGAAAGCGACGCACGGAGCGGCTGCGAAACTGATTTCTCCCTTCGTGGCGGAGCTTGAATCCCGATCATCGGCCCCTGTGGCATCGTCCGTGGGCACCACTTCACCGGCCAGAAGCATCGATGTGCTTCTGCGTCTCTGCTCCGCCCTCTGCTTCCCTCCCCCACCTGCAAGTAGTCTGTCATGATTTCAGAACCCCGTGTTCCGCAGGGAAAGCAACTGACGGAGTGGTTGCGGAACCCGTTTCTTCTTCTTCTCGTATCCTGAAAGCGAATCGCCTTCGCTGGGCCGCGGTAGCGGTGTCCCGGGCGGCCATCCCTCCACCGGTCCGCAGCGTCTGTACGCCTCTGCCTGCCCTGCCCGCTCTACATTCCCCCCACTTTCAGACAGTCTGTCGTCTTCTCAAAGTCCCCTGGCAGCAGCCAAGTGTTCCGCAGGGAAAGCGCCGCCCGAAGCGGCTGCGGAACTGGTTCTTCCACGCTTGCCCCCGGCTCAGTCTCTCGTCCCAGGCGGCCATCCCTCCGTTGGTCAGCAGCATCCGTGCGCTTCTGCCTACCCTACCCCACCCCTGTTCTCCCTGGACCTTCGCCCTCAAATACCCCGTCCTGTTTTCCAACACCCCGGGCAGCCATCACTCCGCCGGTCGGTAGCATCCGTGCGATTCCGTCAGCCCTGTCCCGCCTCTGTTCTCGTTGAACCCCGCTCTCAAGTAGTCAATCATGATTCCAAAACCTTCCGTTCCGCAGGGAAAGCGACGTATGGAGCGGCTGCGGAACCGTCATCTCTCTTCGTCCCGGGCAGCCATCACCTCGCCGGTCAGCAGTGCCTGGGCGGTCCTGATTGCGTTGCTCTGCCCCCTGCTTGCCGAACCCCGCTCTCGAATAGTCTTTTGTGATTCCAAAACCCCTTGTTCAGCGGGGAAAGTGACGTGAGGAACGGCCGCTGAACCATCGTTGCAGTACTATTCCGAATCCCGTACGTGACAACGCCACAGCCCTACAGATCTCCCGACAATATCGAGCGTCATGTGTTCGCCGAGACATGGGTCTCGCCGCTTCACGGTGGTCCCATCGCCGGTTGACAGGCGCACCTGGAACCTTCTGCAACGCTGTATCGAACGAAGGCTGGTAGACCAGAGCGGCTATTCCTTGGCACCATGCTTGAGCAGGAGTTGGACCACTTCTGTGCGCTCTTTCTCCTTGGCCAGTGACAAGGGAGTATAGCCCTTATCAGTCTTGGCATGAATATCGGCCCCGGCTGCAATGAGCATCTCGGCAATGGATTTGTTCCCGTTCCGACAGGCAACGTGAAAGGGTGTCCAACCTTCCCACTCCACGGCGTTGCTATATGCCCTTGCATTTACATCGGCCCCGTGTGAAAGGAACAGTTTCATTTGTTCGATATCGCCTTGGTAGTTGTTACGGTTGGCCGCCCAGTGCAGCAGGGTCTGCCCAAATGTGTCCTTAAGCCTTACGCTCGCCCCCTTGGCGATGAGAAGTTCTGCGATTTCTTTGTCTGCATACGCCAGCGGGAAACGCCCGTTTGTAGCCCGAGCGTTCACATCAGCACCGCTGTCAACCAAGAATAGGATCACGTCTTTGTGTCTGCCAAAGACTGCACAGTGTAGTGGAGTGAAACCTCCCGTATCTCTCAGATCTACAGGTACACCCTTCCCGAGTTGCTCCTTCACCGTGTCGAGATGTCCCATGAATGCAGCCTCGTGGACTGGAGGCAAAGGGGCCCCTCGTTTCATGAGAAATGCCACCGTTTGCGGGTCGTTGTTCCTCATGACAACGTCTATCAGAGGTGCCCCCTCTATGCGGGCATGGATGTTTGCACCTTTATCCAAGAGCAATTCGGCCATTTCGATATGGCTGTTATCAATTGCAATTGCCATAGCCAGAGGAGTTCTGTCATATTTCGTCCGCGCCTCGATGTCAGCGCCATTGGCCAGCAGGGTATTGACCACTGCTCGACGATCGCGATAAGCCGCAAGATGCAGTGGTGTCTGGCCGTGGAAATTCCTGTCCTCTAAGTGTGCGCCGTTGGCAACGAGTAGCTCAACCACTTCACGATGGCCTTTGCTGGCCGCGCAGTGCAGAGGTGTGGATTCCCACTCTTCAGACTGTGTGTTGATTGTGGCGTCATTGCCAATCAACAGTCTCGCCGCATCCACATTACCGCTCTTTGATGCCTCGTGCAATGGGATTTGGCCGCGCACGTCTTTGACGTTTCTATCGGCACCATGTGAAACTAGAAACTCTATCAAATCCCCCGGGCCACGATTGGCCGCCAAATGGAGCGGGGTGCGACCGTCCTCGTTTTTAGCATTGATATCAGCCCCTTCAGAGATAAGCCGCTTGACCTCGTCGATATTGCCTGAGGCAACCGCCCCGTGCAGGGTCTCCTTTGCACCATGTTGACTCAGAATGTCAACCACCTCATTTCGTCCGCGTTGCCTTGCTATATCGACTGGCATGCGCCCTCGGTTGTCGGCGATGTTGACATCAGCCCCCTTGGCAACCAGGAAACGGACCAGATCCATATGGCCTGCAAGAGCTGCCAACCATAGCGGTGTCCTACCGTTTCTGCTTCTTGCGTTAACATCTGCACCCTTCTCAATCAGAATCTCGACGACCGCCTTACGTCCCTGAGCTGCCGCCAGATGTAGAGGTGTTTCACCGGTTTCGCTTTGAGCGTTTACATCGGCGCCTCGGGAAAGCCATCGTTTGACAGTGTCGACGTCGCCCGAAGCGGCGGCGCCGTGCAGCGTCTCTGTCGCTCCATGTTGGCGCAGGATGTTGACTACCTCGGCATGTCCCCGCCGCTTGGCCACCTGCAATGGCGTCTGACCTCGGCGGTCTGCCACGCTGATGTCTGCCCCTTTGGCCAGTAAGAATTTCACCATGTCGGCCTTCCCGTAGCTGGCCGCCTCCCACAGTGGGGTCGCGCTATTTCCGGCTCTTACATTGAGATCGGCCCCCTTGGCGATCAGGAGTTCAGCGATATCAACGTGGCCACCGGCGGCTGCCTGATGGAGCGGTTCCCTACCCCGGTCGTCTGTGGCCTGGATATCGGCACCTTGGCCAATAAGGAACTCGACAATGCCTTTTTCACCGGTAGAACAGGCCATTTGTAGCCGAGTGCGCTTGTGCCGCGTCGCCTTTGTATCAACGTCTGCGCCTTTGGAAATGAGCAACTTGATCATCGTCAACCCGTTTGCCACCGTTATAGGTGCGGACTCCGTATTGTCCTTGGCATTGAGGTCCACCCCTTCGGCGATGAGGAACTCGGCGACTTCGGGGGAATTGGCCAGAACGGCCCAATGCAATACCGTACATCCGAACGCGTCCTTGGCATTGACGTCCGCTCCGTCCTTGATGAATGCCTTGACCTTTTCGAGCTGCCCCCTGGACGCCGCCAGATAGACTGTGTCTTCATAGTCTCCCCGGGCCAGTATCAAGTCGAAGACCTCTGTGCTGCTGTAGAAAGCGGCCCAATACAGAGGCGTGCAGCCCTTTTCGTCCTTGTGGTCCAGTGTTGCGCCGGCATCCAAAAGCGTCTTGACGTTGTCGACATGGGCTTGCCAGATGGCATACACCACGGGGGGATAATCTCTCTCGTCCGGCAAGATGTTTACGTCGGTGTCCGCAGCGATCAGCGCTTTGACCGAGGCGTTATCATCACTCCAGATAGCGTAGTACAGCGGTGTATAATAGCCATCCGCTTTGTCGACCTCGGCTCCGTTGGCCAATAGGACCTTGACTATCTCGGAATGCCCTCGATAAGCGGCAGCGGCCAAAGGCGTCCAAATCCCATCTCCTTCGCTTGCATTGACGTTGACTCCTTTGGCGATCAGGTTCTGGATTGCTGCCAAGTCCCCATTCTCTGCCGCTTCAACAAGTGATGTGGGGGGCTGCTGCACCGGTTCCGCCACCGTCTCGGACACGGTGTCCGTTTGTGCCCGGGCAGTCAACACGAGCGCAGTCGGGACGATCAGCAGCGCCATCAAGGCTATGACTATCGCTGCTACGAGACTGGGATGTTTGTGGAACTTCTTTCCTGGCGTCATCATGGCTCTGATCCTTTCTTCAAGGTTGCGCGCGGGTCCGGCTATGGCCAAAGACGGCACGCGACGAGCGGATTCTCGCGGGACGATCAACGTCTCCAGGACGGCCATGCCGTATTCCTGCGGACGGGCCCCCAATCCTGCTACGGCCATCTCGTCACAGCATTTCTCCCGTTCGCGGCGTATCCGTATGTTGGCCCACCACACAAAGGGATGGAACCAGAACAGGCATTGAGCAATCACTTGCAGGGAATTGACCGCGGCGTCGAACCGTACGATGTGACTGAGTTCATGGGCCAGAGTGTTGTATTGCTGGGCAGGGTCGTTGATATGAAGGAAGTCTAAGGGAAGGTAGATGCTGCCTCGCACCAGACCCCACACAAAGGGTTGGCTGACGTCGTCGGCCACCCAGATCTTTGGCAATCGCGCAAATCCGTGACTTGAAAAGAACCCGGGGAGGTCCTGTTGGAATGCGAGGGGCAGAGGCCGTCTGACTCGCCGCAGCCAGTTGTGAGTACGCAGGGCCCTCAAAATATTGAACGCTAGGCACGAACACATCCCCGCCAGCCAGGCAAGACCAAGCCCGTGGCAGATTCGTGCCCAGGTCAACATCTGTACGTCGAAGACCTTTGTCTGTCTTGTGGCAGGAGGCTCCGGTTCGACAGGGGGTAACTCCGGACTCAATCCTCTCGAAGAGGCAAGGGCAGAATCGACAGTATCCCCACTCTCGGGCGCATTGGGCATCTCGGATAACCGTATTCCGAATAGCTCCGAGTTTACTGTAGCCGGCGGCAACACATGGAGAGGAACGCCGTATAAGGGTGGGATCAGGCACTTGGCCAGGACAACTAGCCAGAGCAGGTAACGCACGTGGGCGCTGATGTTTTTCAGGAAGAACGTTATGAAAGCCACGATCAAAACCAGCAGGGCGATTTGCCAGCTTTGGCCCAGCACAAACTCCCCGAGCTGCGTGAGATAGATGTTCATGACAACACCTCTGCAAACAGCAACTTATGATTTGTCGATGATCTTCTTGAGCCTCTGGAATTCCTCAGCATCAATATGGCCATCCTCTGCCAGGAACTGCACCAAGGGCCCGGGGTCGCCTCCAAACAGCCGATCTACAAAGTCCAATACGGTCCTTCTGAGCACATCTTCCCGTTCGATCGCAGCGAAGTACAGATTCGCCTTGCCCTGGGTCTCGTGCTGTAAGTAGCCCTTGCTCTCCAGGCGTCGCACCATGGTCAGGACCGTCTTGTAGACGATTCTTCGCTTCCGAGGGAGCTTCTCATAGATCTGTTGGACCGTGGCCTTCTCCAGTTCCCAGATGATCCTGAGGATCTCGGTCTCGGCCGGACTCATTGCCTGCAGTCTATGTTTGGCCATTTTAGGCTCCTCGTACAAGTGTGCGAATATAATATCGCACATCTGTGCGACCATGCAATGGAAAAAAAGGAAGATCTCAAGAAAATATTCCCGGATGGCTTGGATGCGGAACCTCGTCTTTCCTCATATCTCGGAGGCGAATCCCGATCCTCGGCCCCCATACCATCGGTCGTCGTACGCGGCCATCCCTCCGCCGGTCAGCAATGTCCGTGCGCTTCTACCTGCACACCTGGCTTCTGCTCTCGCTGGACCCTGCTCCCGAATAGTCAGTCATGATTCCAGAACTGGCAGCAGCCAGGTCTTCCGCAGGGAAAGCGACGCATGGAGCGGCTGCGGAACCTCTCTCTTTCTCTTGTCGTGAAGCTGAATCTCCGGTTTGCGCCATACCTCTGGCGCCTGTCGGTATTCCGGAAGAAACCATCGGTAGAGCTTTCGCCTTCTCTGCCGCCGCGCCTATGTGCCTCCTGAGCCGATCTCTGAGTTCGCTGTGTTCTCCAGTTGCCCGAATGTCTCAACGACACTTGATGATGTAGTTCACGGCCATGTACGGCTGCAAATTGTCATGGGCTGTATCCGAACCTTTCGAGGCTTCCGACACACCGACCACAACGCTCTGTGCCGATGCGCTGACCGTAGTGTTGGCTGCAGAGGCGGTAGGACTCGTCTGGCCGACAGCGATGCCGGTGGACGTCTTGTCTATGCTCATGTTTGTGACCGCCTTGTTCACGGAGATGCCGGTGGTACTCGTGCCTGTCGAGGTGTTTCCTCGCTCGTTGTCCCCCGAATCGTCCACATGGCCTTGTCCCAGGCGCTCGTGAATCGAGATCCAATGCTTGTGCCCCGGATCGGTGATGCCGTGGCTGTGCCCGGGATCGCTCACAGCGTGGCTGTGCCCAGCATCGACGATGCTGTGGGTGTGTGCGGCAACGGCGATCGCGTGCGTGTGGGGAGAAACGCTGATCTCGTGGCTGTGACCGGAGGCACTGACATCGTGCTTGTGCGACGGCATCTGGCTTTCTGTGAGAGTGACTTCCGCGTCGCCGCCCGTCTGTCCGAGTTCGCTGCAGTACCATGAGAGTGGTTTGACGCCCACCGGCACTCTTCCCGTCAGATCGGGCACTCGGAAAGCGGTTTTCGCCGTGTTGCCGCCATACGTGAATTCGACAACCTCAAACAGGTCGGCGTAGTCGTATATGTCATAGAGTTCACCATCGCACAGCAGCCACCCGTCCGGCGCCGCGCTCCCGGCGTACGCGATGATCGATCCGACAGGCATGTCCGCAGCGAATGGCGCCTCCAGAGCCGCCTGTGTGTCGCTTCGTCGAGTCAGGAAGACCATCAACAAGCCTAATGCCGCGATAATAAGAGACTGTAGCACAGCTACAGACGACAACGGGCACAGCCCGCATGTCTGATCGCACGAAAGGGTCGGCTTTGTAGGCCTTCCCTGGCAATCCATGATGACGTATTTGGAGGCCCAGTTGCCAGCAGCGCCCTATTGATATAAATCCCTGCCATATAGGCTCTTAAAGCAATTCCTTCCTGTGAGCTTGCTACAGTCTCGATAATAATGATTATTCGCGCCTTCATCTTCCTATCCTTTCGACTGAGAAGCCCTGCAAATCGTTTCACACGGGCCCCTGAGGCCCAGGATCTCGTAGAAAGGTACCCTCCGCACCGCCCTCAACACCCTGAGGTCTGCGAAATGTGCGGGTGGCCCTCGCACAAGGTTCCACACGAGTATCCTTATGCCAACTGCAATCCCTCGTCCCATGGCCGACCGTCCTGTCTGTTCCTCTGCTTCTCGTGGCGTACGCGACCAGTTTCTATTGTGCATGCGTCTTACGCCGTTACCGCGCGGCCCCTATGCACCCGTCGATCTCTTCTACTCACATTCGGGGCCGGTGCATTCCATCCAGTGTTCGATGAGCAGGACTAAGTCCTCGATATCCACGCGGCAATCCTTGTTCAGATCACCAATCGGATACGGATGCTCGGAATCGCCACAGATCGGAACGATGGAAATCGGGGCCTGAAAGACATCATAGTAGCCGTAGCCGCCGTGTCCGCTGGACGCGAAATAGAGGGTGGAACCGTCGGCCGACATACTCGGGCAGAAGTCTTCAGCCGGCGTGTTGATAGCTGGGCCAAGATTCACCGGCGTACCCCAGGGATCGGAGACACCGGCCCGGGTGGTCATCCATAGGTCCTCGTCGTAGCCCAGTCCGCCGGGGCGCGTGGAGGCAAAGAGAAGCGAGAGGCCGTCGGGTGAAATCCACGGCTGATAATCCGCACTGGAACTGTTGACCGTTGGCCCGAGATTCACCGGTGTGCCCCACGCAGACGAGGTCGTTGCACGCCTTGTGACGTAGAGGTCATAACTCCCGTACCCGCCAGGCCGATTGGAACTGAAGTACAGCGCCAGCCCGTCGCGGGAGACACACATTCCTCGCACGTCGGACGAGTCATTAACGGGGAACCCAAGATTCACAGGGTCGCCGAAGGTGAAATCGCCTCGGGCGGGATGTATCGGGACGATCAGCAGAAACAACGCGACGAATGAGAATTTCAGAATCCTGGCCTTCATCTCACACCTCTCTCTTTTCAGACGGCAATAGGAGAACTGACTCACGGCATCACCGCCCGATTGTAGATCCGCACGTCGTCGATGAGGCCGGACCAGAAGGTGCCGGGAGTGAGGGTACCGTCCACCCCCAGCCGAAGACCGCCCACTGCCGGCTCCAGATCGGCGGCCGTGTCTCGGGCGACTTCGACGTCATCGACGTACAAGACCCGCTGTCCGCCATCCCAGACAAGGCCCACCCTGTGCCATTGGTCGTCGGTGATCACGGCCGAGGAAACGAGGGGAGGCCCGGCTGGTTTACCAAGACGTCCGCTGGAACCTGGCTGGCGAAGGTCCGTACGCAGGGCCCCCGTGGTTTCATCGGCCCGCAGCCAGTTGGTTCCCAGTTCCTGGCCGACGAGCACTTGGCCGCGAGCCCCGCCCTTGACCCAGGCAAGGACGCTGAACGGACCCGTCGAGGGGTTGAGTACAAAACCGGTGCTGACATAATCATCGACGCCATCGAATGCCAGCGCGCCGGCCTTCTGGCCGCCTGTCGGCTGCCAAAGCGCTCCGCCGTGAACGGTGCCATCGTGGTGGGCGGTGCTATCAGCCGCGCGGTTGCCTTGGACCTCGTCCAGCGTCCAATAGGCGATCATCGCCACGGGCAGACCCACACGGATGGGATCCGCGTAGATTGTAGAGCCATAAGCGTCACGAACCTTTACGGTCCACCAGGTATCGGTCGGGGGGAGCTCGGTTACGGCCAGCGCCGGAGGGGAATTGCTGTCAGTCACGAGGTGGTAGTGTGCGACATCGTAGGGATCGGAGCCGGAAAGGAGCTGATAGCCGACCACATTTTCACTGGCCTTGCAGGTCAGGATCATGCCGTTGGGGTCCTCTCGCGGAAACGCCGGATCATGGAGGTCCAGAAGCGTAACTGGTTCTGGCAACTGGCCGGGGTACTCGGACTGGTTGAAGAAGCCCATCGTTCCAGTCTGTGCGCCGCCACTCCAAGCGAAGTAGTACGTCCCCGGTGCGGCGGCCAACTGCAGGTTCTTGCCCGGGCCGATCACCGACCAGTAAGCCCCGGCAACGATGCCACTGTTGAACTTGTTCATGTCGGCGCCGGTAAGGGAGCTGATGTACCAGTTGAAAACGGAACCATGATCCAGGCCGCTGCGGACCCAGAGGACGTCGTTGTGCGGAGGCGGCTCGAAACGAGGAAACCACATAGTTCCGCAGTAAAAGTCGATCCAGCATTGCTCTCCGTCCACGGCACTCGCCAGAAAGCGATGAAAAGGATCGAGAAACGCCTTCCAGCCCGCCACCATGTCCACGTTCTCCCGAGAGAGACTGCCTAAGCGAGCCAGGGCTTGGGACGCCGAGAGAGTGGTCCCGCCCTCCAGGAGGCGAATCACCCCCCCATCGAGACCCGTGACATGGTTGACCGCATAGCGCCGGTCCCAGTAGGTCTCGTTCAGGCGTATCCCTACGTTAAGAGCAGGATCGACGCCCGAGCTCATGCCTATGATTTGAATCGTTTGTCGGTAGTCGGGTGCCACCGCCGACAGGTACGCGATGATCATGTCGCCATACTTGTAATACGTACGCGTGGCGGTGCCGCCGGCAGGCGTATATCCGCTGTCGGGGGTATACCCACTGGGAAAATCGATCAGGTTGGCTCGATCACTCCACGCAGGACCGGGACTCCAAGGAGACCCTGCCATACCATTTACGCCATCCATTGACCCGCTAAAGAAAATGATGGTTGGCTTGCTTGAATCGAACGGCCCATTCTCCAGTTTCAGCGTGCTGGGGCCAAAATCCGGCACGATGACGACCTTAGCCGTATCAGCAAGACTGGCGGATTGGCCATCGTGGACGATGAGTTCGAACACGCACTCCTGAATCTCCTGTGTCTGGACAAATCCGCTGATCTCGGGGGTCGGGGTATCTGCCCCCGCGATCACCAATGGCAGCCCGGAGACTTGTGTCCACGAGTAGCTCAACGGGCCAGACTCGTCTGGGTCGTACGATCCGCTCCCATCGAGTTGCACGGGGTCCTTCGCCGCATATCTTGGCAGCCCGGCTTCTGCGACGGGCGGTTCGCTGGCGAATGCGTTGTGCCCGCCGGTGCCGGATACTTCAGCCAGGAGAAATATGGCCATCAGGAATCCCGGATGCCTGTGTGCTGCATTCATGGGTGTTTACCTCCATTCACTGGTCGCATCTGCAACCCGTCTCTATTGGTTGAATTGCCTACGGTTTCACCACGCATTTGTAGATCCACACATCGTCGATCAGGCCGGACCAGAAGGTCCCAGGCGCAAGCGTGCTCCCGGCGCCGATGTTCAGGCCGCCGGTCGATCCTGCGAGATCGGACTGCGTATCCTGAGCGACCGCGATGCCATCGACGTACAAAGTCCGTTTCGAACCATCCCACGTGAAGCCCACACAATGCCAGGCGCCGTCCGTAATGATCGCATCAGAATGCAAAGCCTTGCTGTTGCGACCACCGCTCTGTAGCTCGGTCATGAGTGCCCCTGTGGCCGGGTCCGCCATGAGCCAGTTGACGCCTTCCTGTTGCGAGATCACCACCTGCCCCGGCGTCCCACCCTTTACCCAGGCGAAGATGCTGAATGGACCGTCCGAGGGGCTCAGGACGGACTTGGTCGCGACAAAACTCGCCCCATCGAGTTCCAGAGCGCCGTCCACCTGGCCGCCTTTCGGCCTCCACAGTGGAACGCCTGTCACGATGCCATCGTTGTCCCCGAGGCTGTCGGCGGCGACGGTCCCTTCCGTCTCATCCAGCTTCCAGTGGGCGATCAGTGCCGGATTCGGGATCTCCTGGCCCCAGTAGCTCATCAGGACCTCCAGATCCGCTGCATCGACCACCCCGTCGCCCCAGGGCATGGGACCCACGTCGATCGTCGGGTCCTCCTGGCCCCAAGACTCGATCAGTCTCAGGAGGTCGGCGATATTCACGGTCCCATCGCCGCTGAAGTCCACAATAGGGAGGATCGGCGCCTCCCAAACGTCCCATGTTCCGAAAGTACCGGGACGGTCGGACGTAAGGTAGAGGGTTGTCAGGTCGGCGGACAGGCCGCCCGGCGCATCGATCCCTGAGCTATTGATCACCGGACCCAGGTTAACCGCCGAACCCCAGGGGGCAATGGCGCTCTTTCGCGTGGTCATCCACACGTCGTAGCCACCGTACCCGCTGGCGCGAGTAGAGCAGAAGAACAGAGCCAGACCATCGGCTGACAGAGCAGGGTAAAAGTCACTATAGGGGCTATTGACGTTGGGCCCAAGATTGACCGGCGCACCCCACGGGTCCTGCACGGTGGGCCGCGTGGACATCCACAGGTCGCCGTCGCCGTATCCTCCAGCTCGGTCGGAATTGAAGACGAACGTCAAACCATTGCGGGATAAGAAAGGGCTCCGGTCATTGGCAGGACTGTTGATGGGGGCACCCATATTCACGGGCGCGCCCCAAGGGTCAGCACGGCTGGCCCGGGTGGACATCCAGATATCCGCACCGCCCAGCCCGCCGGGCCGGTGCATGGAATCGATGCCGCTGAAATAGAGCGTCAGACCGTCCCAGGACAGTCGGGTGAAGGCTTCTTTGTACGGGCTGTTGACCGTCGGCCCGAGGTTGCTGGGCGGGCCCCAAGGGTCGTTGACGCTCTGGCGCGTGCTTACCCAGATGTCCCAGTCGCCGTACCCACCAGGTCGCTGCGATGAGAAATACAACTCCAGGCCGTCCATCGACGCGGTGGCCCCCAATTCATACGAAGGGGTGTTGATGACCGGCCCCAAACTTTGCGGTTTACCGAATCTGAAATCCGCTCGCGCAGGACCTGCGGAGGCAATCAAGAAGAGTGATACGATTACCAACGACTTGACAAACGCGGTCTTCATCTCAGGCCTCTCTTTCTTCTCGGGATTCAATCGGGAAACCGTCTCGTAGGGATTCAAGACAATACCCCAGAGGGAGCAGGCTTAGGGCGGGCGCAGGAATGTCGTCGGCATCAACACGGCGAGCATATAAGTATCGAGTGTGCACGGCGAGAATGCGACGCGATGGCCTCATATTTCACCGCTCCTTCTATTCATAGCATACCAGTCACCCAGCCAAAGTCAAGACATCTCTCCGCAGGATAAAACGGCATCCTGTGAGGTAGGGACCGTCCTGTGCCTTACGGCTGCACCACCCAGTCATCGATTCGCACATCGTCGATCCGTGTAGGGTACGTATCACGTACCGTTTCCCTATTGGGCCTCGCCGTCTGGAGCGATGTGCTGATACAGGAACTCCAAGGCCACGGACAACTTCGTCCGCAAATCGCTGACATGGTCGCCGGGGGTCGGGACGTATGTGAAGGAGAGGGCCTTCTCATACAACGCCGCCACGAGGGTGTCCGCGGCGACCTCCTCCCCGAGGATGGTCGGTCCTCGGCCGTTGGCCAGCAGGATTGTGGTGTTGGCCAGGTTGCCGCCGTCCCGTTCGATCTGGTGGATCAGGTCCGCGTCCACCCATTTCTGCCAGACCTCCGGGATGGCGGTCTTTTCCGGGTACTTCACGGGCAGGTCCACGAAGTACGGCGGGTTGCCGAGATTGGGCGTGAACGCGGCGGCCCAGGCATAGAAGATGGCCGCGATGAAGTCCCCCGCTTGGGGCACTCCCACCGTCTCGGGGTACTGCGCCACGAACAGATCGATCGCGTTCGGCTCGCTTTGGAAGTCGTTGACCGAGCTGAGGGCTGCCATGGCCCTGAAGACATCGGGATAGTCGATCGCCAAGGATAGCGCGCCGTACCCGCCCATGGAATGGCCTGCAATGGCGCGATGGTTCGGATCAGCGATCGTCCGGTACTTGGCGTCGATGTGGGCGACCAGCTCCTTGGCGAGGTAGGTGCGGTAATCTCCGATCAGGTCCGATTTCTGATACCAGCTCCCGCCGAAGGCGTTGC
>DCUI01000192.1 GCA_002327785.1 Phycisphaerales bacterium UBA2218 | reverse complement strand
TGAGCCAGATGAAACATCTTCTGGGTGTCAACCTGGGCAGTGAGAAGAACGTCTTCAGGCTTGTGGTCGAGATTGCACGACATGCTCCCGAAACCAACGGCGCCACACTAACGCTCGGTGTCGTTAGTATTATGGGGTTATGGTTTCTAAAGAAGCGCTATCCACGTTTCCCTTCGGCCATTCTCTTTGTCGTCCTGGGGACCTTGCTGTGCTATTTCGGCCTCTCGAAGCTGGGGGTCGAGATCGTGGGTGCCGTCCCGCGCGGACTGCCCGCTTTCACGGTGCCGACGTTCAACCTGGAAGCGGCCCGCCATCTGCTGCCTGCAACGTTGGCCATATGCTTTGTGGGTTATATGGAGTCAGTCTCAGTAGCCAAGTATGTTGCCACACGTGCGGGCCACAAGATCGATTCCAATCGTGAGTTACTGGGTCTCGGTGCGGCCAATCTGGTTGCTTCGCTTTTCTCGGGATACCCGGTCACCGGAGGACTCTCACGCACGGCGGTGGCGTACCAGGCCGGCGCCCGTACCCAGCGGGCGGCTGTGATCACCGCGTTGCTGATTCTGCTGACCCTGTTATTGCTGACACCCATATTCTTCTACCTGCCCAAGACTGTCCTCAGTGCAGTGATTATTGTGGCGGTCGGCGCATTGCTCGATTACAGAGAAGCCCTACATCTGTTTCGGATCAAGCGGGCGGACGGTCTGACATTTCTTCTGACGTTCCTCTGTACTCTGGCCATTGGCATCGAACAGGGACTGCTGATCGGTCTGGTGTTCTCCCTCGGCCTGTTCATCTGGCGCAGTTCCCATCCTCACACAGCGGAGCTGGGGTATGTTGAAGACGAGGGGATCTTCCGGAATGTCACGCGCTATCCGAGAGCGAAGATTTACCCAGAGGTACTGATTCTTCGGCCGGATGCGTCTCTGTACTTCGCCAACATGAAGTTTCTCGAAGATCGTCTCTCGCTGGATATAGCCAGAAGGCCGGAGGTCAGGTGGGTTGTTCTGGACATGTCCGGCGTCAATGACATCGACGCCGTCTCCATTGATGCCATAGAGAAGCTGATGGAGGCGTATCGGCATCGTGGCATCGGATTTGCATTTGCGGCTATGAAGGGACCGGTCCGGGATGTGGTCAATCGAGCCGGCTGGGAGGAGAAACAAGGCCCTCATATCAACTATCCCTCGCTACAGTACGCTCTGCGCGGTATTGGCACGTTGAGAGATCCTGACGACGATCTGTGACTTGGTTGGCGACACGCCCTGTGACAACACCATCGCCAACTCCTATTCCAGCAAGCCCCTGACCTCCGACGGGTGTATCCCTGCCGCGTCGGCAATTCCGCGGATGGTCATCTCTGCCGCGGGCTCCAGACCCGCCTGGTTCAGCTTCTCCATGGCAACATTCAGATCAAGTCCATTTTCAGCGCAGTACTGCTTCAATGTCATTCGGCCAATTCCCTGGCCTGCTCCATGCTCCTGGCCGCTGCCCTGGCCGTGCCTGCCCGCTCCCGACCCGCCGGCTCTCCCTGTGTTGGTTTCGCCCACAGCGATCGTGTAAAGCTGATGGGGCGTCATGTCATAAACCACAGCCAGATCGCCCACCACACGCTCCGGCGATTCTACCTGGATTCCCCTAGCGATCAAGTTCGCCATGATCTTCTCAAGATCAACGCCGTCCACCTGCTCGGCCAACTCCGCCAGCGTCAGTAGCTCCGCATGCGCTACAGGGGCACGGCGTCCCGAGTCATCCCAGCGGTGCTTGATGGCTTCATTCCAGACCAACAGCGAGGAAAACGGCGTGATGCCGGCCAGGGTGCCTATCGTAACCACGCCGCAAATCAGCATGGCACTGATCCATTCCGTCCGAAAGGCAAAGCTGTGAGAGGTCCGATTCTTGAGGTAGCTGACCATAGGGCGCCAGTTCAAATAAATGTGCAAAAGGGCCGCTGCCATGAAGACGGCACTCAACCAGATGTGCAGACCGATCCACTGGTGCTTGGTCAGCCCGAAGATCGTCCAGCCCGTCCAGTTCGCAATGCGTCCCGGCGGAACGACGAAGAGAATGATCCCCGTCACGCACATGCCCAGAAAAGAGAAGCCGGCCGTACTGGAGATGAAGGCCCGCCAGTTGAATCCTCGGTTGTCTGATGTGGTCATTGTCCAACTCCCTGCCTGTAACTGTTTTAACGCACGATTTCGGCGACTCCGGTCCCTGCTGGTCCACGTCACCCGGCAGTTTCCGAGCTTGCCAGTTCCTTTTTTGAACGATCCCGGGCTGGTACACCCTGCGGGAGAATCACCGGATTTGAGGCAAATGTGTCGTTTCCTGACGTCTGCATAGAGAAAAGGGGTCGCCTCCCATGGGCGACCCCGGTCGGACACGACGATTTGCGTGCGTCCTTTTTCTGTAATCCTCGCATTTCAGGGCTGGGCTGGAGTGCTCGGACCGCCAGTTACGCAGGTACCATCTCTCTTCTGTTGCTGGCTCTGCGGGCAGATCCCATTTTGATTGCCGTTGCCTCTGCCGCGACCGTTACCGAAACGGCCCCCGTTCCCGTTGCCGTTTCCTCGGCCACCACGACCGCGGCCCTGGCCGGCAGCATTGTTGGCGCCCTGCAGGCCCCTGCGACCGTCCCCGGAGGCACCCTGGAGGAGACACCCCGTCCCGTCGTTTTCGATGTTCCGCGTGAAGGCTCGCAGGTGATTGGAAGAGCCCCTTCTGAGATTGCCGAAGACCCACTGGATGTCGCTCTTGTCCGTCTCCGACAGGGCCTTGTCTAAATCCGTGATATCCAGTTCCTCGATCTGCACGCCGACCTTTAGGGCATCAAGCAGTGATGCAGCCCCACTTTCCGTCAGGCTCGCATACAAGGCGGTGAACTCCGGCTCGCTGAAGACGCCGACCGTGTCGTCGGTCACCGGGTCCGTCAGACCATACTTGGTAACAAGCAGACCCACGGCCGCCATGTGCCGCTGCTCAGAGGCCGCGATGTTGGTGAACACCGGGCAATTCCACATCTCGGCGAGTGTCAGATAGACATCACGAGCCAGCTTCTCCTCCTCGCGCATGTGCAGGATGTTCTCCGTCTCCACGGCGGTCAGTTGTGCGGTTCCCGGGGCCGGAGCGGCAGGCCCCTGTCCTCGGTTTCGCCCTTGGCCGACGGCAATGCCAACCCCCGCCAGCATCCCCACGATCACCAACATCCCCAATGTCATCTTCGTTCTCATCTTTCATTCTCCTTTGTCACAACTTGCCATCTCATGTTCTCTCGTTGCTTGCAATTGAGTTCCGGAACCACGTGTGTTCAACCCTTGAACGCGGTCGGCGAGAAAAACCTGCGGTCGGTTTTTCAAATTCAGCCCCTCGAACCGTAGGGCCGGGATATCCGTACCAGAATCCGAGTCCTGTTGCTAACCTGCGGCGGCGAAAGTCTTGTCTATGGAACCTGAGTTGCCCAGCGATACGGAGTTGATGGCTCGGCTTGGCCGAGGCGACCTGGCGGCTCTGGGTACGCTCGCGGAACGGCACCAGAGCCGGATCCTGTCGCTGTCCTATCGGCTGCTGGGTGACTGGCACCGGGCGGAGGATGTCGCCCAGGAAACCTTCCTGCGCCTGCGACAGGCCGCCGGCAAATACGAACCCCAGGCCAAATTCACTACCTGGCTGTACCGGATCGTGCACAATCTCAGCCTCGATCAGCAGCGTAGAGTCCGCCATGACATGACCCCGCTGGAGGCGCTACAGACCGAGACGGAAGACTCCGCCCAGGACAATCCGGTCGAACGGCGTGAGTTGGCCAACGTGGTAGGAAAGGCTGTCGGGGAACTCACGGACCGGCAGCGGCGCGTCGTCATCCTGCACCGCTATGAAGGGCTTAGCCATGAGGAGATCTGTGAGGTTACGGGCTGGAGCAAATCGGCCGTGGAGTCACTGCTGGTGAGGGCGTACGAGAACCTGCGAAAGAAACTGGCGCCATACCAGGATTTTTTGTGATTGGACCCGCAGGTCGCAGCCGGGCTAGTGCGTTCAAGACATGAGGCAGTCCAGATGGAACATGCAAGAGAGATAGAGTTGATCGAGTTGGTGGCGCAGCGGCTGGACCTCGAGCGAAGGAAGGCCATCCTGGCCCATCTGCCCGAGTGCCCCGCCTGCCGGACGAAGCTGGAGGCAATCACGAAGACGTGGAACCTCCTGGGCGCGTGGCAGGTTCAGCCTGCCGGACACGCAGTCCCTGCGCGGACCGTTCCGACCAGTTCCCGGGGCAAAGGCGGCGGCTCGATCGTCCGATTTCCGGGCTTCAGGGTGGTCGTACGGGTTGCGGCGGCGATCGCCGTTGCCGGGCTGGCCGGGTACACGAGCGGCCGATGGAGCGTCCACCGGGCACCCACAGGTCCGGAGGCAGAGTTGCCCCAGTATGTCTCGGTGCTGGGACTCGAGCTGGCGGACAGTTTCTCGCCACTGGTGCTGCAGGATGGAGCATCCTCGGGGCAGGAGGGCTGACGGTGAGTCGACGGAGAATACTTATCCTGATCGGGATCATCATGGCGGCCGGCGCGGCCTTCTGGATCGGTCGCGCGGTGGCCACCACGCAGAGAACCCATGCGGCGGATGGGTCACTTGCATGGCTGGCCAATGCCTCTCCGGCGGCGGCACAGGCTGAACAACGTTTTGCGTCGCTGGCCCGCCAGCAGATGGATGCGGTCCGTGCCGAGCAGGCCGTGCTTGCCTCAATGCTCCCGGACATGCGTTTCACCGGCGAGCAGATTCTGGCCCAAGTGGACAAAATCCTGCAGTTCCATGCGACACTGGTGAAATCCGTGGGCGTGCACCTGACCCACCTGCACGGCCTGTTGCCCGCGCCCCAGGGCCGGCGTCTGATGTCGGCTTGCGCCGATTCGCTCCAGGGCCGTGTACAGAGAAGGTATCGCTGGCGGGGAGGAGCTCAAGATGAAGGGTTCATGGGCGACCAACATGGCGGTCCGGGCCGCGGCGGGCCAGGTCAAGGTGCCAGGTACGGCAGACAGTACCGAGGCGGCCGGGGCGATGGCATCAGCGGCCTTGCCCACGGGCTGCAACTGACGCCAGAACAGATCACCTGGGTCCAACAGCAGGATCCGAATTTCGAGCAGGAGTGCCTCTCACTGAGAGAGCGACTCTTTCAAGGGCACGCGGACCTTGTCGCAAGATTTGAAGACGCGCAGGTAGCGGAGGAGGAACTCACGGTAGTAGTCGACGATCTCGTTGCCGCCCATGCGGCCCTGGAGAAACGGATAGCTCAGCACATCGTGCTGCTCAGACCCGGGCTCTCCCAGGAGCAGCGGGATCTGCTTTCGGGCATGTGTCGGGACAGGTCGGCCGCTGGCCGTCCTGCATACCTGGGGATCCACCCTGGCCTATCACCCACATGTGCATTGTCTGGTGACTGGGGGAGGCGTATCGGCAGATCGGCAACAGTGGCGGCCGGCCTGGGAGGACTACCTGGTCCCGGTCAAGGCGTTATCGAAGCTGTTTCGCGGCAGGGTCCTCGACCATATCCAGCGGCAGTTCCCTGAGATTGAGCTGCCTTCGTCCCTAAGGCAGAAGGACTGGGTGGTTCACTGTAAACCGGCTGTCCAGGGCACGGAGAAAGTCCTGGAGTATCTCGGCCGCTACATCCATCGTGTCGCCATCACCAACAGCCGCATTCTCTCGATCGAAGACGGCAAAGTGACCTTTCGATACCGGGACTCCCGCACGGCCGAAACCAAGACCATGGCGCTCGACGCCCACGAATTCATTCGGCGCTTCCTCCAGCACGTGCTACCACGCGGGGTCCACAAGGTGCGTTACTACGGGCTCTGGAGTCCTTCCCACAGGGAACTCCTGCATACCTGGCAAGACCGATTGGCTAAGCCATCCGCCAGCGAACAGCGGCCATCTGGGCTCGATTCCACGAGCTCTATGGAAGGAGCGGACCAGATGTGCAAGAAACCCTGATCGTTTCTCGCCATCAGGGTCTGACCGTCGGCCGAGAAGGCGACGAAACGGAACATCGTCCCCTCGCCCGCCAAGGTGAGGACTTCCTGCCATGTTGCCGTCTCCCAGAGCTTGATCGCTTCACGACCGCTGCTGCCCGCGGCCAGACGGCGTCCGTCCGGCGAGAAGACAACGCAGTGAGGACTCTGGAGGAACACGCGCATCATCTGCAACGGCTCCGCCGTCGCCATGTCCCAGACCCGGATGTAACCTTCCTCAAATGTCGCCGCTCCCAGTCGGCCGTCCGGCGAGACGTCGAAGATCCGAATGACTTCCCCTCGCTCTCCAGGGAACAACTCTCGCGGCGGCGCCTGCGGCTGGGCCAGATCCCAGATCCGCACGGTTCCACCCCGCCCATAATACCAGCCCGTCGGGCCCATGTTGTTGCTATGCGAGACGGGTATCGGCACCTCGAACGTCCGCTTCATCCGACCTTCCGGAATATCCCAGAAGCCGAAATTTGCCATCGACCGGTTCTCAGTGAAGCTGGCGGTGACAAGATGCCGACCATTTCCACTGATCCAAACCAACTCAATGGGATCTGCGTGGTCGAGCACGTTTGTCTGTTCCTCGCCCGTGGCCAGGTCCAGCAAGCTCAGACGGCCCTCGGCATTGAGCTTCATCGCTTGACTGCCATCTGGGGCAAGGATCACCCGGCAGTCTTTTGGGGCTTCCGACTGCCAGCGACGTATCTGGCGCAAGGTGGCCACATCCCACTGCGAAAGTACACCATTGGGTTCAATGACAATGATCGACTGGTTGTCTGGCGTAAATACTGCGGGACGCGGCTGGGCCCAGACACCGTAGTGGGTGGTCACCTTGACCGGCAATGTTCGATAGGCCGGCGTCTCTATAGGGAGGCGAAGTGGCCATAGGAAGATAGAGCCATCCCGGCACCGGCTCGCAACCGTGTTGCCCGCAGGGGAAACGGCGAGCCCATCCACCTCGTCCGGATGGCCGCGGCGGTCGGATCGTCTGTGCCGGCCCGGTTCACCCGGCCGATATCGGCGCCCCGATATCCACGAGTTTGTGTGCGAATGTCCAATTCGGTGATCATGACTTTGACGCCGATGGTGGCCAGGGACGTGATGGCGTATTCGAGACCTTCGACGCTGGGGTACGTCAGCCCGCCGTGCAGTTGGATGCCGACGCCGTCGATGCGGATGCCCCGGGACTTCAGATGCTTCACGAGCGCCACCGCCCCATCGTACTTGGCCCGGGACGTCTCCAGGCCGTAGTCCTTGTAGTACAACTCGGCATTGGGGTCGGCCTCGTGGGCCCACCGGAAGGCAGACTCGATGAAGTTGTACTTCTTGTCGTCGGAGCCTTCACCGATAATTTGCAGCCACGGGCTGTTTCGCAGCGTGCCGTCTTCATGGAGGGCCTCGTTCACCACATCCCAGCCCTTGATCCGGCCTTTGTAGCGGCCGACGACGGTCACAATGTGATCTTTCATGCGAGCCAAGAGGGCCTCTCGCGTGATCGGGCCGCCCGAGTCGTCCTGGAATACCCACCGCGGAGTCTGGCTGTGCCAGACGAGCGTGTGGCCGACGAGGAACATCTCATTCTTCTCGCCCAAGGCCACATAGCGATCGGCCGGCTCCCAGTTGTATTGGCCGGGCCGAGGATGGATGAGCTGCCACTTCAGGTCGTTCTCCGCGGTGATCGTGTTGAAGTGCTTCTCGGCGATGGCGGCGGCATTGGGGTCCCGCCCCGTCACCACACTTCGATTCGGAGCCCCGCCGATCAGGAAGTGGTCCTTGAACACGTCCTTCAGCGCGGGCACATTCTGTCCGGCCGTGCCCTGCGCCGCGCCGATCCACAGGATCGCCAGGCCCGTAACGGTGACTGTCTTCTTCCTACTCACTGCCTGCTCCTTTCACAACTGCCTCCGTTCCAACGAACGGCCATGACTTCTCAAGCTACGACCCAGACATCGTTCTCCTCGGCTATCCCGCCCTCCGTATCCGCAGATCAAAAATGTCTCCAGGACGATCCCCGAAAGACGCCCGCCTCGGAGCCCTCCCATTTGAAGTTATGCTCCACTTCGGGCCGCTGCTCGCCCACGGCGACCGCGTCGAGGGTCGCGGCCTCGCGGGCCGCCTTCGCCCGCGCGAGAGCCGCCAGCCGCTCTCGACGCTCGGCAAGCCCCTCCTCGGTCGTGAGTTGCCAATACATCTGGTAGCGCCGGTCGTGCAGCCGGAAGAACGGTTCGAGCGACACCCCTTCCGGAGCGGCCGGTTCGACCACATCGAGGAGACGAAAATGCAGCGGCCCGGCTTGCGGGTCCGGAACGACATGGCTAGGAAGTTCTTCGGCGGTGGAGAGAATGACCCCAACCGAGTCGAGCGGAACCATCGGACCGGATGCAACGTGGCCCATGCGTGAGCCGTCGGCGTAGAGGTTGGGCATGTCCTTCTCGCCGCAGGGGGAGGCGAGAACGATAGGACCGTGCAGGATCGCCACCCAATCGGACCCGTCGGGGAGTCGCTCGATCGTGGTGCGCATCGGCAGACTGACTTCGAGGCGATCGCCATGGTTCCATTCGCGTCGAATCGCGGCGTAGGAGGACGGGGTCGATCCGACAGCCACAGGCCCCCCGTTGACCTTGACCGCAAAGTCCTCCGCCCCGACCCAGCCGGGATGGCGGATATTCAGTGTGAAGGTTACCGGCTTGTCGAGTTGCAGGCTAAGCTGTGTGCGTCCCTCCTCGGGGAACGTCGTCTCCTGCCTCAGAACTATTCCAATCTCAGGCACCGAGAGTTCCGAGGGGATGAAGAGGTTCACATAGACACCGTCTTTCGCCCGGGCATAAATGAACTCGCCGGATCTTCCGGGGTTCTCCATTCCCGTACCGACGCAGCACCAGAAGGCCTGCTCGGGCTGGGAATACACCCGGTAGTGTGCCGGGCGGATCGGGGTGAAATAGACGTAGCCGGGACGCTTGGGATGGATGGAGGCCAGAATATGATTGTAGAGGGCGCGCTCGTAGAAGTCGGCATAAGCAGCCTTCGGTTCCGCCGTGAACAGCGCCTCGGTGAGCCGGAGCATATTATAGGTATTGCAGGTCTCCGGCCCCTCCCGATGTTCGATCATGCCGCTGAAATCCTTGGGATCGTTGAAATGCTCACTGACGCTGTTGCCGCCAAAGACTACGCTGCGGTTCTGTGTCACGGTCTCCCAGAAGAACTTGGCGCCGGTGTGTAACCGTTCATCGTGGACCAAGGCGGCGATACACTCCATACCCGTGATCTTTGGAATCTGGGTGTTGGCGTGCAGGCCGGTGAGTCTGTCCTGGCGATTCTCCAAGGGCTCGAAAACGGCCCGATGGTTGAAGCGTTTGGCCAATTCGATGTACTTCCTGTCTCCCGTGATCGCATAAATATCGGCAAGCACCTCGTTCATGCCGCCGTATTCCGTACCGAGCATCCGCTGCATCTGCCCATCGGTCAGGCCGGACGTGACCTTTTCGCACCAGTTGCCGTAGCGAGCGAGGAGATCGCGCGCCTGTTCGTTGCCTCCGTGGAGATAAGCATCCCGAAGTCCGGCAAACATCTTGTGGAGGTTATACCAAGGGGCCCATCGGCGCTGCATGAGTTCGACGTGGCCGTCGCCGACGCCTTTCCAATATTCCTCGCTCTTTGGGATACCCCCGAGGTAACCGTTGCCGTTGGCTTTCTGGATATCTGCGAGCTCACCGATCATGTAGGCAAGGCGACGACGGAACTCTCCGTCCCGATCGGCTCCCGATGCCATCATCAGCGAAAGCGCGGAGAGATAGTGTCCGGCGGTGTGTCCGTCGAGTCCGCCGCTCTCCCAATTGCCGTAGGGCTGTGCTTTGGGCTCCAGACCCGCTTCACGCCGGAATGGCGCGAGCAATCGGTTGGGATCATGTGCCAGAAGGTATTCACGATTGACCTTGACCGCTTCCGAGAAAGGACTCTTCAGCAACCGCACGTCTTCCAGCGGGAAGAGCTTCACCGGCTGCTCCGGCCTCACCGCAATCTTGGAAGCAGCAGCGGAAACGGAATGTACCATCGCAACGGTCAGAAAGATCGCCATGTTCATTTTCGCGATATAGGTTTTCATAGGAATCATGGGATTGGCCCTAATTGCTGGAACGGTCCAATGTCAAGAGACCGAGTTGATAGGGCAACAGCTCGTATCGTCCGCCACTGGCTGGGTCACGGCCCTGGTAAAGCAGTTGCAGGTTGTTGAGGTCGAGGATCATCCTCTCGTCATATCCGTCGCGAATCAGCTCCCCGTGACTGATGTCCCTCGTCCAGGGCGTCACGCCGTCGACGAAGGTGACGTTGTTGATCCCGGCGAAAGGCGTCTGCCACGAATCGGCGCCCGGCACGGGCGTCCATTTGCCATTGAGATCGTCGGAGACCCAGGCGCGGTAGTACCGTGCCTGGCTCAACGCCTCGATCAGAGTCAGATAGGTGTTCGTGCCCTTGGCCCTGTAGGTGATGCTCGCCTCGAACAGGTTGTTTCGCTGGTCCTGGATAGCGATCTCCGGGTCGCTCATACCCTTGGGGAAGTCTTCGATCCTGGTCCGGCTGCGATAGAAGTTGCCGTCGTCGCCGGTAAAGAACAGGTAGGCGTGCGTATCGTCACAGATCACGTGGTAATCGATCGGAAGCTTCGGCATGCCCGCAAGTTGCCTGTCAAAAAACCCCTGCGGCGCCGTCCAGGTTTCCGGCCTGGAAATGTCATCGGTGGTGGAATACGCCGGCGGCTGTGTCTGGTAAACCAGATACCACTTCTCGTGGGGAGTGAAATAGAACAAGTGGGGTGCACATTTGTACCCTCTCAGATTCGGATTCTGATCGAGGAAGTGCAGCTTGGCGTTGAGGGCATCCGACCAGTCCTTGAAGTTCAGGTACACCATGTTCCAGGTTCTGGCGGTCGTCGAGTAAACGGTCGCATAGACGTGCCACAGGCCGTTGTAGCGGACCACCGTAGGGTCTTTCACGGACACGATGGTGTGTCTTTCGTCCGAGACCGGCTTGATGAGCACATCCGTGGACTTCCACTTCAGCGGCGTGGCGAAGGGCAGCTTGGGCGTGTCCGCACGGACCGTTGCCGGCGCGGCAGACACCCGCTCATCACTCACACGATAGTAGTCGAAGTCTACGAATCCGCCTGCGTCCTTGGTCGCGAAGTTGAATAACCCAAAGCGGTAGCCCATGAAATGCGGCAGCGTGTAGGCCATCTGGAGGGTTGTGCCGATCTTCGTCCAGGTCTTTCCGTCCAGGCTGTAGTAGAAATTCGCCTTGTCCGTACGGTCCCGGAAATCGCAGTCGATCCTGAGGTATACAGTGTGCTGCGAAAGCGGAACGCTCTCGATCTCCTCAGGCTGGTTGGATTGGGCGCTCACCATGACGATCGACTTGCTGTCGCCTTCCCTTTTGACACCGACGAAGCCGTATCGTCTTTGCAGGGCCATCAGGCCGGCGCAGTCGCCGTCTTTCATGTTGTCGACTTCGATCTTCGTGGTCGCGGAACTGACCGGGCCGAAGGTCCGCTGGGTGAGCATGTTGCGGGCCTGGAGGACATCGCTGTCCACCCGCCCGGTGGTAAGCCGCAGGTAACCGCTCCGCCCGCCGATCGACCAATAGCGGTGGTCGGGGTTGTGGTTCCACTGCCATGCCAGAGGCAGCGGCTCGCCGGGCTGGCGATTGAATTCGTCGGAGGCCACGAGGTTCCCAAGCCCTTGGCTGTTCACGTCGATATTGAGTGTCGTGGACGCCTTCCCATCGAGGCCCAGCACCGGCCAGCCGTCCTCCCACGTGACCGGTACCAGCCAGGGACTGCGGCCGACCGAGCCGTTATCCTGGAACAGAAGGGCATACCAGTGGCCGTCCGGCGTGTCGATCAGGCAGCCTTGGGCGACCCCCTGGTCTTGCAGGATCAACCTGCTCTCGTAGGGACCGGCGATCTTGTCCGCCCGGTGGATGATCTGCGTGCGCATGCCGCCGCGTGGCCAGGTGATGTTCATCACATAGTACTTGCCATCGATCTTACGCACTTGCGATCCCTCGGCAGGCAAACTGATATTGGGGCCGGCCACGGCACTGGCGTTTGGGATCACGACGTCGTTGAACCCGTCGGGCTTGATTCCCGTCAGATCGGGGTTCAGCTCCACCAGGCGAAGGTTGCCGACGCCATAGAGCATATAGACCCGGCCGTCGTCGTCGAAAAAGAGAGAATGGTCGTGCAGGGAAGGTCTAAACGCGATCTCTTCCCACAGCCCCTCTATCTCTTTGGCCGTGTAGATATGCGTCCTGCCGCTCGTGCTGGAAAAGGTGGATGCATAGAAGATCCCATTATGGTACCGCAAGCAGGGGGCCCAGGAACCCCGGCCATAGGCGTTTCTGCCGTTTTCCAGCCTGAGGGCCTCGTTATCCGTCAGGGTATCGTAGGCATAACCGACCAATTCCCAGTTGACCAGGTCCTTCGACTTCATGATGGGCAAGCCGGGGCTCATGTGCATGGTGGTGCTGGCCATGTAATACGTGTCGCCGACGCGAATCGCCGTCACATCCGGGACATCCGCCCAGATGACAGGATTCCGCGCCTTCTCAGCCTGAGTCTGCCCTACGGCAATAAGAGTCGCACACGTCAAGACGAGCCCATGCAACTGATATATCTTCATAATGTCATCTCCACCTGGTACTCCTCACTTGATTCCATCCCACTGAACGTTCTGGCCTTGGGCCGGGCTGAACTCTCGCGTGACGGCGCCGTAGCGGAGCCGGCAGGACCCGCCGGCGCGCGAACGCACGGTGACATTGGCGAGCTTGCTGTCCTTCCACTGAATGTCCAACTCGAAGCCGCCGCGGGCGCGCAGACCCGTGACAGAGCCATTGGGCCACGCTTTGGGCAGGGCCGCCAGCAGCTCGATCTCGCCGGCGCAGCTTTGCATCAGCATCTCGCCGATGCCGGAAGTGCCGCCGAAATTGCCGTCGATCTGGAACGGCGGATGGGCGTCGAACATGTTCGGATAGGTCCGCTCGGGCCGCAGAAGCATCATGAGGATCTTGTAGGCGTGCTCGCCATCGTGGAGGCGTGCCCACAGGTTCAGACGCCAGCCGATGCCCCAGCCGGTCGCTTCATCGCCGCGAATCTCCAGACTCCTGCGCACCGCGGCCGCCAGCTCCGGCGTGGTCCGCACGTGAATCTGGTCGCTCGGATACAGGCCATAGAGGTGCGAGACGTGCCGGTGATGCCTCTCCGGGGCCTTCATGTCCCAATCCTCCAGCCATTCCTGGAGCTGGCCGGCGCTGCCGATCTGGTTCGGAGCCAAGCGCCGGCAGGCCGCGGCTGCCTGTTTGCGGAAGTCCTCATCGACGCCGAGAATCTCCGCCGCATGGATACAGTTGGTGAACAGGTCGCGCAGAATCTGCATGTCCATCATGGGACCCGCGCAGATGCTGGCGCCAAACGGATGCGGGTTCTCTGGCGACAGCGACGGGCTCGTCACCAGCCATTTGTGCTTGGGGTCTTCGACCAGCGTATCAAGGAAGAACTGGGCCGCTCCCTTCATGGCCGGATAGACTCTGGCCAGGTACTCCTTGTCGCGGGAATAATCGTAGCGGTCCCACAGGTGCAGGCACAGCCACGCGCCCCCCGTCGGCCACATGCCCCACTGGGGACCGTCGATGGGGGCGGAGGCCCGCCACAGGTCGGTATTGTGATGCGTGACCCAGCCGCCGGCGTTGTACATGGTCTTGGCCGTGCGGGCGCCGGTCTCGGTCAGATCCATCACCATCGCATCGAGCGGCTCGACGCACTCGCCAAGGTTCATCGGCTCGGCCGGCCAGTAGTTCATCTGGGTGTTGATATTGATCGTGTATTTACTCTGCCAGGGCGGATTCATGCTCTCGTTCCAGATGCCCTGGAGATTCGCTGGCTGCGTGCCCGGCCGCGAGCTGCTGATCAGCAGGTACCGCCCGAACTGGAAGTAGAGGGCCGCCAATTGGGGATCGTTCTTCTTGTCGGGAGCGCGGATTCGCTCGTCCGTCGGCCTCTGGGCGGCAGAGGTTGTGCCGAGGTCCAGCGTGACGCGGCGAAACAGCGTTTGGTGAGCCGCCACGTGCTCTTGGAGCAGCGTCTCAAACGGCCTCGCACCGGCCCTGGCGATGGTCTCTTTAGTCAATGCCTCGGGGTCGCCGCTCACGTCCTTGAAGCTCTGGTAGCTGGTCGCCGCCGCGAGCAGCAGGATGGCGGAATCCGCATCGGTGATGGTGATCTGCCCGTCGCCCGGCACGATCTGCCCGCCCGAAGCCGCAATAGCCACGCGGGCCTGATACTTCAAGGCACCGGCAATACCGGCAGATCCCCCGTTGACGCCCTGCATGACCAAAGTACTCGGCGACTCTACCGTCACTGACGCCTTCTGCGGCGTCTTCATGCCGGCCGTGAACGCGACCTTGCCGGGCTTATCCGCCGTCAGGCGAACCGCGATGACCTGATCCACCGGACTGGAGAAGACCTCCCGTGTGTAACGTACTCCATCGATCGTATACGCGACGGTGGCCACGGCGGTATCGAGGTTGAGGTCCCGTCGATAGTCCGTCACCCCGTTGGCATCCGGAAACATCAGCAACAGGTCCCCCACGCACTGATAAGGCATTTGCGTCAAGGGCTTGGCCATCATCTTCTGGCCGACCAGCTTGTGCGCTTCCCGGAATCGACCGGCGAAGATCAGCTCCCGCACCTTTGGCCACGCCTCCAGCGCATCGGGATTCACCGGGTCATACGGTCCGCCGGCCCAGAGCGTGTCCTCATTCAACTGAATCCGCTCTTGTGCCACGCCGCCAAAGACCATTGCCCCGAGCCGTCCATTGCCCACGGCCAGGGCCTCGACCCACTGTTTGGCCGGCTGGCGGTACCACAGACTCAGCGGTTCCGCCGGCGGCTGCGCCATAGCCGTACCGCCGGAGAAGGTCAGAATCAACGCCAAGAGCGTAGGATGTGTGCCGCTAATCATATGAGCCTCCAAGAAACTGAACACTTGCTCCAGAAACGGATCGCCAAAGAAGATCCACGAAGAGCCCCAGGAACTCCAAGGTGCGTTTGTCCTGACCCATAGCAACCCATGCTGTCTTGGTTACGTTCTTCTTTCTTGTCACCGGTAGACACAGTGAAGTGAGATATGAAAAATGTCAAGGAAATGAAAAAATCATGCTTGGGTCCCGTTTTTTCGTTTCACTCCTGATGCTCTCGATCGGTGTAATATGGACAGTACCAGCCAGGCGCCGTCAGTCTGATGGGAAAGGCAGGAGCATGATGCGTAGTGAAAGGAGAATACATGAAACGTAACCTGACCGCACTGGCGTTGTTGTTCGCTCTCTCGGGGCCCCTGTGTCTGGCGCAGTCGAATCAGCCTGCGGAGGCGAACGACTGGAAACCCTCGACCCTCAATCAGCCGGGCAAGCAGTATCCCCAGGTCAATTCCGAGGGCCGCGCTCGATTCCGCATCGTAGCGCCACAGGCCCAGAGCGTTAGCGTCAGTCTGGGCGGACTTGCCCTGACCAAGGGTGAAGACGACGCCTGGGTCGGCACTACCGCCCGACCCCTGGATGAAGGATTCCACTACTACCATCTCACGATTGATGGAGGGACATTTAACGATCCCGGCACCTTGAACTTCTACGGTTCTACTCGTTGGGAAAGCGGCGTCGAAGTCCCCGCGAAGGACCAGGACTTCTACGCCCTCAAGGACGTTCCCCACGGCCAACTGCGGCAGATTCTCTTCCCCTCCAAGAGCACCAACACCTCACGCCGCGCCTTTGTCTACACGCCGCCCGACTACGACAAGGACCAGACCCATCGCTATGCGGTGCTGTACCTGCAGCACGGCTGGGGCGAGGATGAAACCGGCTGGGGCTCCCAGGGCCGCGCCCATCTGATCATGGACAACCTACTCGCCGAAGGCAAGACGAAGCCCTTCCTCATCGTGATGACCTACGGCATGACGAACGAAATCAGGTTCGGCGGCCTCAGAGATTTCGATATCGGTCCATTCCAGACGGTTCTCATCGACGAGTTGATCCCCTACATCGATGCCAACTTCCGCACGCGCGCCGATCAGCCCCATCGCGCCATGGCCGGCCTGTCCATGGGCGGCATGGAGACCCGGCAGATCACCCTGAAGAACCTCGATAAGTTCTCGCACATCGGACTCTTCAGCGGCGGGTCCATCTCCCCGGCCGACGTCAACAACACGCCCGGTTTTAAGGAAAAGGTCAAGCTGGTGTTCGTCAGCTACGGCAGCCGCGAACTCGACAACCGCAGAGGCGGTGGTCGCGGCGGATTCGGCGGCGACCCCAAGGCGAACGCGGACGCGTTGAAACAGGCCGGCATCAACAGCCACTTCTACGTCTCCCCGAATACCGCGCACGAGTGGCAGTCCTGGCGGCGCAGTCTGCACAAGTTCGCTCCGCTGCTTTTCACGGACGACTCTTCTGTGCCCGCCGCGTCCGCGGCGGCCCAGCCGACCCCTGCACGCGGTGACGCCGCCGCGCCAGGCGCTCGTCGAGACGGTGGACGAGGCGGCTTCGGTGGACCAATCGAACTGGGTCCGGACGACAAGCCCGCCTTCGACGACCCGCCCGAGGGGTTCAGAGCCAGGCGAGAGAACATTCCTCATGGCGAGCTGACGATGGTGGAGTATGATTCCAAGACGGTTGGGACGCGTCGCAAGATGCTCATCTACACGCCGCCGGGTTATTCAGCCGGCCGCAAGTACCCTGTCCTTTACCTCCTGCACGGCATCGGGGGCGACGAACGTGAATGGCAGCGACTGTGCAGCCCGGAGAACATCCTCGACAACCTGCTGGCCGACGGCAAGATCCAACCCATGATCGTGGTCATGCCCAACGGCCGGGCTCAGGTCAACGACCGCGCCCAGGGGAACGTCTTCGCCACCGCCCCGGCTTTCGCCAATTTCGAGAACGATCTGCTCCAGGACGTGATCCCGGCCATCGAGAGCAGGTACTCCGTGTACGCGAACCGCGAGAACAGGGCCCTGGCGGGACTGTCGATGGGCGGCGGCCAGGCCCTGAACTTCGGCCTCGGTCACCTCGACACGTTCGCCTGGATCGGCGGGTTCTCCTCGGCCCCCAACACCAAACCGCCCGCCGAGCTCGTACCCGATCCGGTGGCCGCCAGGGAGAAACTAAAGCTGCTCTGGCTCGCCTGCGGCAACAAGGATGGCCTGATCCGCATCAGCCAGGGCGTCCACAACTACCTCAAGGAGAACAACATGCCGCACATCTGGCACGTCGATTCTCACGCCCACGACGCTACCGAATGGGCCAACAACCTGTATCTCTTCGCCCAGCACATTTTCAAAACACCCACGATAGTTGCGGCGGCCTCGGACCCTGCCAAGAAGTTCGTGCTGCGGGTCGATTGCGGAGCCTTTGAGCCGGTCAAGGACAAGCTCGGCAATGTCTGGGCCGCGGACCAGGAGTTGGGCACAGGCAAGACCTGGGGCGCGGACGACGGCCTGACCATCGACCGTCCGGACGTGGGCATCACAGGCACGGATATCCCGCGGATCTATGAGACCGAGCGATACAGTATGTACTCGTACAAGTTCACAGTTCCCAACGGCAAATACACCGTGCGCCTGCACTTTGCCGAGACCTTCGAGGGTATCACGGGACCCGAGATGAGAGTCTTCTCCGTCAGCGTCCCCGGCCAGGCGGTGCTGAAGGATCTCGACCTGTTCAGGACCGTTGGGTTCCTCAAGCCCCTGGTCAAGGAGTACAGGGGCGTACCCGTCGAGAACGGCCAGTTGGTGATCGGCTTTGCGCCCAACATCGAGAACCCACAGATCTGTGGCATCGAAATCCTGGCAGAGTAATGTCGTCGTGCGGTTGCGGACCGCCACGCGAAATGCCACACGGCATGATGATGGCGATCCGACCAGTCACCTGTGTGCTTCTCAGGTCCTGGAGACGGGACCCGTAGACTCTGGGATTCGCCGCTTTGGGTGACAGGCAGGAGACGTAGTGACGCTGCCAAGCAGCCTCCATCCCTGGCCCCGGAGCGGCGTTTGGGCTGTCGATGTTTTAGCGGAGTAGATCGCGCCTGCTTGGAGAACCTCCACATATGAGAGGATCTTCCTCACACCCAATCTGCGGCAGGTACCAAATCGACTGCCTGCCGCAACACAGGATCAACGTTGGTGTACACATCATTCGTGAGCTGTGGGCTGGAGTGCTCCAACAGTCTTTGAGTCACTGCCGTCGACACACCCTTCTGAGCGAGCAGCGAAGCAAAGGTCTTGCGCAAGTCGTGGAATTTCAGGTCAGGCAAATCGGCAGTCTTCCGGACTCTCTCCCACTTCTTGGGGCTGAATTTGTCGCTGAAGAGCTTCTCTTGGCCATCCGGGAGCGTGGCCACGTGATTGGACAACTCCGTCATGATTTGCTCGCGGATCGGCCGCTCCGGCATTGCCTTTCCTGCTTTGCGATTTCGTGTTGTGATTGTGCTTCGGTCAAAGTGAATGTCACCAATCCGGATGGCTTCTATATCACCACGACGGAGCCCTGTCGTCACGGCCAGAAGCACCCTCAACCGCAGAGTTGGAGATTTCGAAGCTGCCGAAAGTAGCGTCCGTACCTGCTGCGGTGTCAAAGCGGTCACCGGCTTCTGGGCCACCTTGATCTTCTTGACTTCCAGATCCGGTGCGAGGAAGCGATTCTTCACGGCCCAGTGGAGGAACACAGTGAGGTTCCTATATTCCTTGTTGAGAGTTGTCTTTTCGACTTCTTTGCCCCGATCCAGAATGAACTTGTCGAGGGCATTCTGGTTGATTCGCTTCGATGAATCTGGCCGAACCAACCGCTCGAAGTGCCCCCAGGGTCGGCCGGGCCTCGTAGATGGACGCCTCGCGAAGTCCTTCCACTTGCTTTGCCCTTTGGTACTCCTCGACCATTTGATGCCAGTCGGCGCTCACGACGCCTGTAAACACGTCGGAGTTCAATTGCGTATACTTGATCTGACAGAAGTGTTCGGCCAGTGGTTTGCTTCGCAACGCCTTGGCCCTCTTCTTGCCTCCTTCATACCAGCCGACCCACCATCCCTTGATGTTCTTTCGCTTGTACACCCATGCCTTCTTCATGATTCCCATTGTATCGGTGTTTTTTTCGGGGAAGGTGAACGGCGGGCATCTGTGGCGTACATAACAGTGACAGAATGGCGACAGAAGCCTCTGAGAAAGCCAACCACTGAATCACAAAGCCTTGTGAGAACAGGGATTGTGTTCTTCACTAGGCAAAGGGGCAACGGACGGGTTGTTCTATGCCCCCGAAAGGTCAACGTTCATAAGCCTCGTCAGAATAGAGGCTTATAATGCCATGATCCGTGTCTGACTGGCGCATGTCTCCATTTTGTCACTGTCGGGATCGCCATAGCCCCCCGGCAATCGCCTCGGAAGCGAAAACTGCCGATATGATGGAGACTATGAAGAAGCCATGGGTATACAAACGCAAGAGCATCAAAGGATGGTGGTGTGGCTGGTACGAAGGAGGCAAGAGGAAGGCCAAAGCACTGCCAAGCAAAGTATTGGCGGAGCACTTTCGCCACATGAAGTACGCGCAACTCAATTCGGATGTGTTCACCAGCGTCGTTGACTTTGAGTGGCGGCACATGGTCGAAGAGTATCAACAATTCAAGCAGGTCGGGGGCCGGAAGGAGGCTTCGATCTACGAGGCCCTGCTGACGCTGCGACATTTTGAACGACTGGTTGGCGCCAATTCCTCTCGGGAGATCACGCAGCAGAACCTGGATGCGTTCGTTCTCAGCCGCGGTGAGGAGGTGGGGAAGAACACGCTGAACAAGGACATCGCGAATCTTCGGGCCTTCCTCAACTGGGCTGTCAGGAATCGTTTCGTGGGTTCGGGCCTGGAGATCAGGAAGGTCAAAGTGGCACAGAAACCGGTGGGTTCCCTGTCTGTCCAGCAGGTGCGTGATCTGCTCACGGCAGCGGCGAAATACCCGACTCTGCGGCTGCGGGTATTGCTGGCCGTGACAACAGGTCTTCGACGGGGCGACATCGAGGTCATCCGCATTGGCGACATCCACTTTGACCGGAATACCATCGCGACTCGGAATCGTAAGGCGGGGAAGGCTATGCCGGAACGGCCGATGCCTGAGGCGATCATGACGGAATTGTCCAGCTACGTTGTCGCCCTACAGGATGGCCAAGAAAGGCTCTTTTCGGATCGGTTCAGTGCGAAGCGGTGGGAAAGGATCCGGAGGATCGTGAAGTTGCCTGACCTGAAGTTCCATGACCTACGAAAGACATTTGCTTCCCTGCTGGCTCAAAGGGGCGTATCAACCGCCGTCACCCAGCGTTTGCTGGAGCACTCCAGCCCACAGCTTACCAACGACGTATACACCAATGTCGATCCGGTGCTGCGGCAGGCAATCAACCAACTGCCCGTGGCGGAGTGGGTGTGAGGAAAACCCCATCCTGACTATGCGATCCTCTGAAGATATTGTGATTTGCCCTCGGGCATAAAGAGACTATACGATGCCCTTTGAATGGGCATGGATCCTCACGAGCGTGTGGTTGCTGAGAATGAGGATGTCCTATCGACTCAGCCAGTCGGGCATTCGGACATCTCCGGTGGCGCTATCTGTAGAAGGGATGTAGGGCTTGATATCCACGATTGGAGTGCCGTCGAGTGCGTCGATCTTGTCAACCTGGATTGCCCGATCTGCCACGGAGACAACCTTGCACAATGTCAGGCCGATCAGGTTTGGACGGGTCGGAGCACGACAGGCAAAGACTCCTGTCAAGGGATTGTCCGGATTGCCCCTGGGATGGACTCGAAGGACGCTGCGTTTCTCCGGCGTGTCATTCTGGTCGAACCAGTACAGCACGAAGATATGCGAGTACCCATCCAGCCCCAAGAGGGCATCGTGATATCGGTTGAAGATCCGCAGGTGCGATGTCTCACCTCTTCTCTCGATCCGGCCTACCGGATTCACGTGGAAAGACGGTATTTCGTTTTGGGTTTGCCCGGCGTTTGCCTTTGAGAATCTGTCAAGCAGGGAACAGAGAACGCCACAACTGCCCGCCTTCAGGCTCCTGCCGAAGAAGCTACGTCTGGAAGTGCACATGTCCAGCCCCCTTCAAACGACTTGATTCCTGCTATTGAGGCGTACCCGGCTCGAAAGGCCATGCCCTTAGAAGATGCATCGGCCTGAACCTCGGCGTGAACCGCGCCAAGCGCCGCCATGCGGTGCCGACTGCCATTGAGACTGCCAGCCGAAACCTCGCCCTTTGCCGTGCCCTGTGAGTCCTTGATTGCTTCCGCTTCCAGGGCCGCCCCGTCTTGCCCAGAACGGGCGGAGATCGGAATCGCGGAACGCGAGCACTTTGCCGTCCTCCAGCCGCAGGGTGGTTACCACGTACTGATCCTCGGGCATCTTGGAGGTACGAAATGCGACGACTTCGATCTTTGTGCCCGGCTGGAGCGGCTCGATGATGGGAGCCACAGCATTGGCCGGCCCCAAATGCAGGTTGTACTGTCTGTCATCAATTCCTTCTACGATCAGATGTGTGCCTGCCAGAGCGGGGCCGGTTGTCTTCTCGCAGGGATGTGTCTCGATTGATACGATTCTCCCCGAGAGCTGTGCCATGGGAGGTTTCAGTCCCTGCCGTGCCACGCCGACCTGATCACCCATGCCCTTCTGCGCATAAACCGCTGAGCATGCCCATGGCGAGATGCAGACCACTGCAAACAGGAGCATTTGCCGCGACGAGAGGTGCCCTATCTGGTATCCTGCTGCCATTGCTATTCCTTTCAGTTGAGATCCACCTTTTTGTGTCGCCGGAAACACACGGCTCCCTGGGAAGGTAGTGCAACGAGCACGTCCTCAGGTTACATCCACGTGGAGGCATTTTCCAGGATGGAATCTATCGCACGTTGGGAGGCGGATAGAATGCGGGAATGGATTCAGTCGTACGTCAAGCAATGACAGGGGCAGATAGGATGTTATGCGTTGCCTCTGCCCCCCCAGGAGTGATATGCTCTTACAATACGTAGGCCAGTCCCGTTGGGGCTCTGGCCGAGTCTCTCGGAGTTTACGGCCATCAGGAAAGACCCTCTACGCCGCGAGCCCGCGAAACATCCGAGAGCAGTGGACCGTAGGATTGGGCATTGGTGGTCGCATGGGTTTCCAGTCGCACAAAGAAACAGACATTATTCTCGACAGCATTGCTGACGGCGTATTCACCGTCGACAAGGACTGGCGGATTACGTCCTTCAATCGAGCGGCCGAACAGATCACCGGCGTCACGAGGGAGGAGGCCATCGGCCGACCCTGCAGAGAGGTTCTCAAGGCAGACGTCTGCGAGGGCGGCTGTGCGCTTCGCGAAACGATGGAGACGGGTCTGCCTATCATCAGCAAGCCCGTCGATATCGTCGATGCCCACGGCCGGCGCAAACCCATCACCATCTCCACTGCCTTGCTGAAGGATGAGAAGGGGCAGGTTGTCGGCGGAGTCGAGACTTTCCGCGATATGACACTCGTGGAGGATCTCAGAAAACAGGTGCTCAAGCAATATTCCTGCGAGGACATCATCAGCAGGAGTCCAAAAGTCCAGCAGCTCTTTGACGTACTGCCCCGGGTGGCCGAGAGTGACTGCAGCGTTCTGATCGAGGGGGAGACCGGCACGGGCAAGGAGCTGTTCGCCCGGGCGGTTCACAGCCTGGGCCGGCGAAAGAATGAGCCGTTCATCGCGATCAACTGCGGCGCTTTGCCGGATACCCTGCTGGAGTCCGAGTTGTTCGGTTACAAGGCGGGGGCGTTCACGGATGCGAAGAAAGACAAGCCGGGCCGGTTTGCCCTGGCCCAAGGCGGGACCATCTTTCTGGACGAGATCGGCGATGTCTCTCCCGCGGTGCAGGTGCGACTACTGCGGGTATTGCAGGAAAAGACGTATGAGCCGGTCGGGGGCGTCGCCAGCGTGAAGACAGATGCCCGCGTGATCACCGCCACGAACAAAAACCTCCAGGAGCTGGTGGACAAGGGGCTCTTCCGAAAGGATCTGTTCTACCGAATCAACGTGGTCCGGTTCCACCTGCCGCCTCTGCGCGAGCGGAGAGAGGACATCCCGTTGCTCGTGGACCACTTCATCCAGCGGTTCAATTCGCGATATGGCAAGGAAATCTGCTGCGTCAGCAACGAGGTGATGGCGGGATTGATGAGTCATAGCTTTCCCGGGAACATCCGTGAGTTGGAGAATGTGATCGAACACAGCTTTGTGCTCTGCCAGGGCCGGGTGATCGAGAAGAAAGATCTGCCTGATGTACTCCGAGCAAGTGAGGCGGTGATCACGGGAGAAGGCGGCGAGTTCAGGACCCTCAAGCAAATGGAAGCGATGACGATCGAGCAGGCCCTGCGACGCAACGACGGTAATCGTGCCGCGGCGGCCCGTGAGCTGGACATCAATCCGAGCACCTTGTTTCGCAAGCTCAAGACCTTGGGGCTTGAGTCATAGTCCCCACAACTATATGACTGGGGCAGCGTTGCATTATGCAATGATGCAGGTCTATTGGCCGTTGCATTTTGCGTCGCCATCATCCTGGCAGTGTCGGCATCTCAGGTTTTCCATTTCTCTATAAGACCTTCTCTTAGCATTACTTAGCGGCTATGCACATGGCCCTGCGACTTGTTTGGCACGTCTCTTGCAAAGCGAGAAGCGAGGTGACCGTATGAAGGTGGCCATACCTGTTTGGGAAGACCGTGTTTCGAGCGTGCTGGACTTTTCACAGCGACTGGTTGTCGTGGAGTTAAACGATGCCGGCGAGGTGGGTCGGGTTCAGATCGCCCTCTCGGACCAGAGCCCTTTTGTAAGGCTGGGCAAGCTTCGAGAACTGGGCATCAATGTTCTGATCTGTGGGGCGGTCTCGCAGCCGCTGGCGTCTGCCTCCACGGCCCAGGGTATCCAGTTGCTGCCGTACGTGACGGGCAGAGTGGATGATGTGCTGAAGGCATATCAGGCCGGACGGTTGGATCTGCCGGAGTTCAGGTTGCCTGGTTGGTGGCCGGGCGCACGCAGAGACTTCCGCCGCCGAGGTTGTCGGTGCCGCGGGCGGCGCGGGGCAAATCGCCAGGCAGACGGCTTGGATCCGAATCGGCGGAGTGCCGTGGATCGAAACGAAGTTTGAAAGGAGTTTTGATGAAAGTAGCGGTCACTACCCAGGGGCAAGAGCTGTCCAGTATGATCGACCTGCGGTTCGGTCGGGCGAAGTGGATCCTCGTGGTGGATACTGACACCGGTGCACACGAGGTACATGACAACACCGTGCGCCTGAATCTGCCACAGGGGGCGGGCATTCAAACCGGGCAGAACATGGCCAATCTCGGCGTCGAGGCTGTCATCACAGGCAACGTCGGGCCCAACGCCTTTCGCACGCTCAATGCCGCCAAGATCCGGATCTTCCTGGCCGCGGAGCAGACGGTGGAGCAGGCGATGGCTGCGCTCAAGGAAGGACGACTGCAGGAGGTACAACAGGCCAATGTGGAAGGCCACTGGGTTTAGATCGTTTGAAAAGTCCAGATAGAGGCGCATCGCTCAATTCGCGGCGCTCTTGGTAATCAGGCTGTTATGCGAGTTTACCTTGACTGTTTTCCCTGCTTCCTACGACAGACCTTGGATGCTGTGAGATTTGTTACGGATGATGAAGCCGTCCACGAGGCTGTCCTGCGGGAGGTGTTCGAACTGGCGTGCCACATCGACGCGCGCCAGACCCCGCCGGCAATCGGACAGCAGATTCATCGCGTGGTTCGGCAGATGACGGGCAGTCGCGACCCATACCGACAGCGCAAGCAGGATGCGAACAGAATGGCGATGGGACTGTATCCCCGGCTGAAGGATCAGATCCGCAGGTCAGCTACTCCGCTCGAAACGGCGGTGCGGCTGGCGATTGCGGGGAATGTCATGGACTTCGGCATCTGTAATTCTCTGGATGCGGCGGCTCTGACGGGAGCGATCGACAGGGCCCTGGCGGACGAATGGAACATGGATTGCCTTGGAGAATTCGCACAGGCGGTGAATGATGCCCGCGACATCTTGTACATCGGTGACAATGCAGGGGAAATCGTCTTTGATCGATTGCTGATTGAGGAACTCCCGCGTGAGAAGATCACCTACGCAGTCAAAGGGTTTCCTGTCATCAATGATGCGACGAGGGAAGACGCGCAGATGGCTGGCCTGACCGACCTTGTGGAGGTCATCGGGAACGGCTCGGACGCGCCCGGCACGATCCTGGACGACTGTTCCGCGGATTTCCGCAAGCGATTCGAGCAGAGCGATTTCGTCCTTGCGAAGGGGCAAGCCAACTATGAGTCCTTGAGCGGAATTGATAAGGACATATTCTTCGTCCTCAAGGCCAAGTGTCCGGTGCTTGCGTCAGACCTCGGTTGCGACATCGGACAGATGATTCTGCGAAGGAGCAACAGTGCCAGCCGCGGTGTTCATCGCGGCAGGAAGGAGAAGACCGATGCCAGGTTTTGATGGGACGGGTCCGCGGGGAAAAGGCCCGATGACGGGATGGGCACGTGGATACTGCGTCCTGCGGGAATCGAATGACCCGTCGAATCACGTTCAAGGTTTCGCAGGTGTACAGGGCATGCCTGTCGATGTTGAACTGCCTGAGGCGAAGGAGGTGACTGTTATGCCGCTTGGAAATGGTGTCGGACCGCTGGCGTCCCGGCCTCTGGTCGGTCGCTCGGCGCAATACCATCTGCGTGGATACGCGAATCCCGTTCCGATGGGCGCGGTATCGCCGGTGGGAGTGTATGGGGTAGCGCCTTATAGTTACCGTTGGCCATGGTGGGCTCGGTTTCTTTGGAGACCGCTGTTTGGACGAGGGTTCGGTCGCGGCCGGGGCCGGGGACGGGGACGGGGATGTGGACAAGGTCGCTTTGGGGTTTCGTGGTGATCGTCACAATAGATTGACTTAGGGAGTTGTGTTATGCCCAGAGGAGATGGAACAGGTCCTGCAGGACAGGGACCGGGAACGGGTCGCGGTTTGGGACGAGGCCAGGGCAGAGGCCGGATGGGCGGTCCATTTGCCGCCGGTCCCGGCGGCGATTGTGTTTGTCCGAGTTGTGGATACAGGGCGCCGCACATGGCGGGCCAGCCGTGCAATCAGGCGAGCTGTCCCAAGTGCGGCAGTCCCATGACAAGAGGTTGATCTTTTCAGAGAAAGGGGTGGATTATGCCAGGTGGAGATGGAACAGGTCCTGTTGGTATGGGACCGATGACGGGTCGAGCAGCAGGTTTTTGCGCCGGGTATCCGACTCCCGGCTATATGAGCCCTGTCGGCGGCAGAGGATTCTGGGGCCGGGGTCGTGGCGGCGGAGGGGGCTGGGGCCGGCGCAACTGGTACTATGCCACCGGTCTGCCGTTCTGGGCCCGAACTGCTCCAGGCGCCTTCGCAGCTCCGAATGCGGAGCAAGAACGGGACAGTCTGAGGCAGCAGTCGCAATACCTCCAGGAATCTCTGGATGCAATCAATCGGCGCATCGAGGAACTGGAGAAAGAGAAGGCTCGTTAGCCGAGACCCTGGGACAGACGCCGGGGAGGACCGGACCCCGTCCTTCCCGGCCTGCTCGTCCGCAAGTCGATTTGCGTTGCGGCCTGGAATTGCCTACGATGCTCGCGAAGGAGATCGAGACTATGGATAAGCCGCTTCTCAAGAGCTGCAAAGCGTGTGGCATCGAGATCAGCCGTTACAGTCCTTTTTGCCGCAATTGTGGGCATCCTCAGGGATCCAATTTGGCGATTGGACTGCTGATTCTGTTCTTCATCATACTGCTTGCATCGTATATGGCGTTTACGGTCTATTGTGCCTTTCACACCGAGAGCCTTACGATACCATGACCTTTGTGGTTGCGGAGGCAAGCTCGGAAGTATCCGTTGTAAGAGTATCGACCAGGAGATTCGGAATGATACAGGGGGACCGCTATGCCGTTGTTTGAGTACAAATGCAAGAAATGCGGACAGAAGGTCGAGTTTCTCGAGAGAGGCTCCGGGTCGAGTCGCCACGTGTGTCCGCACTGTGGAGGCAAAGACCTCCAGAAGCTCTTCTCCACTTTCGCGGCGGGCCGCAGCGATTCGAGCAGTGACAGCGGCAGTTCCTGTCCAACGGGAACGTGTCCACTGGGTTAGAAAGGAATCCTCATGAAGATCGCGGTAACCTGTACGGGACCGACCCTGCAAGATCAGGTTGAGGCCGGGTTCGGACGCTGCCGGTACTTTCTCATCGTGGATGCCGACTCGATGGAGTTCGAGGCGGTAGAGAATCCCAATATCGCCTTGGGAGGCGGGGCCGGGATTCAATCGGCCCAATTGATGGCGGAAAAAGGCGTCAGCCATGTCCTGACCGGAAACTGCGGGCCGAATGCATTCCAGGTCTTTGGGCAAGCGGGTGTGAACGTGGTCGTGGGCGTCGCCGGCATCGCACGCACGGCGGTCGAGCGATTCAAGACCGGCGAATTCGCGTGTGCAGATTCCGCAAACGTCGGGAGCCACTTCGGCATGGCGACAGATGGAGAGCCGATCGGTCAGCCGGTGAATGTTGGCTTCGATGGTATTCCGCCACAGTTCTTCGGGATGGGGATGGGCCGTGGCGGCGGGATGGGCGGCGGTCGTGGCATGGGAATGGGTCGGGGGATGGGTCGAGGTCGAGGAATGGAACGTGGGATGGGACAAGACGTTGGATTTGGAATGTGGGGATTCGGGGGCATGCATGCTCTCGGAGTGGATTTCCACCAGCGTACATCGGCGCCCGTGGACAAACCTCCGGCGCGGGCACCTCGACAGGATAACCGGACGGGAACTGGAGCCGGGGCCGTGCGAAGCGGCCGAGAAGCTGTCGCCTTCGTGCGACCGGACAGATGTGCCGGCTGCGGAATCTGTGTGGACGTCTGCCCCGTCGGCGCGATTCGAATCGAACAACAACACGCGGTTGTGGACCCTGCGCGATGCACGGCCTGCGCCACCTGCGTCTCAGAATGTCCCAATGAAGCTGCCATCATCATCCAGCACAAGTTCTGACCGTCCAGAGGCAAATGGCGGCAGGTAGCTGGGGTTGGTTGATGGAGGAAAGGAGCGGCTCACGTGGCTGCGAAGGTTGATATGGAGTTGTGTGCCGGATGCGGCAGATGTGTGGATGTCTGCCCGGCCAACGCGATCGAAATCCGCGACGGTAAGGCTCACGTCGATGTGGAAACGTGCGTGGAGTGCGGACTGTGCGTCGGTGAGTGTCCGGCGGTCGCCATCCAACTGGGTTGAGAGACAATAACGTCGTAAAAAGGAACGTTTGAATCGTGACAGTGGAAGGAACTACACCTGGGATGCAGGCCTCTCCGGATCGGCCGGGCTTGACGCGGCCTTTGTGTCTGAGGGTTCACCCGGACCCAGTTCTGCGGCAGGCGTGCCGTCCGGTGGAGCGGTTCGACAGTTGGCTGGCGGATGTTCTGGAGGAGATGCGCGTTCTCATGCGCATCCACCGGGGCATCGGGCTGGCGGGTCCCCAGGCAGGGATCGCGCAGAGGCTGTTCGTCGCGAAGATCCAGAGACGTTCCCTCTGTCTGATCAATCCGGTCATCACGGCCCGCGACGGCTCCGACCTGATGACCGAGGGGTGCCTGAGTCTTCCCGACGTTCAGGTAGATGTCCAAAGACCCTGGCAGATCGAGGTGCAGGGTTTCGATGCGCGGGGTCGCAGACAGGCGTACTGCGTCGAGGGGTTATGGGCGCGGGTCATGCAGCACGAGATCGATCATTTGGATGGTGTGCTCATCTGCGACAAGGCGCACCAAAGCATCTGAATGAGGTGAAGACGTAACGTGAGAACCAGGACGATTGCCACAGAGCTGCGAATCCATGCGCCATTCACGGCGTTCGGGACCTTCACGGGCATCGTCATCATGGCCGGCATCATCCACATGCGTTTGCCAAGGGAGGTCTCTTCGGGCCTGTTCTGGACGTTTCACCCTCTTCACGTTCTGCTGAGCGCATTCGTCACGGTGGCCATGTTCCGTCTTCATGGTAACCGGGGGCTCTGGCGAACACTGTGGATTGGCTACGTAGGGTCTGTCGGCATCGCAACGCTCAGTGACAGCTTGATCCCCTATGTGGGTGAACTCATGCTGAATCTTCCGCACAGAGGCATTCACATCGGAGCGATCGAGAGATGGTGGCTGGTGAATCCGCTGGCATTTGCCGGCATTGCATTGGCGTTTGTTCGGCCGAGGACGAAGTTCCCGCATGCGGCTCATGTGCTCCTGAGCACCTGGGCGTCGCTGTTTCACATGACGATGGCCCTGGGAACTGAAGTGGATGCGGCGACAATGGTGCTCATCGCGGTGTTCCTGTTTCTGGCGGTGTGGATTCCCTGTTGTACAAGCGACATCGTCTTTCCCCTGCTCTTCTCGAAGGAGTGACTCATGGCTGGCGAATCGGACAAGACGTCTGCCGCTCCTTTTCTTAAAGGGCGGGTTCGTTGGTTGCGGCCTATCGCTCGATTTGCTGCTTGGTGGTTTAGTTTGTTTACCCTGCTGGGGCCGCTGTCGGTGTGCCCTGTGTGTGGCCAGTCCGGGTGCCCCGGAGGCGCTGCGAGTGCGGGAATATTGGGAGGAGTAATGGCCGCGTTCATCTCGGGGCTGCGATGGGTCCGTGATTTGGCGCGGCGGCACAGGCAAGGTAAAGAGGGTTGCGCAGGAATGGAAACAGGAGTGGGTGGAATGCCTGAACACGTGGGCAATCGAATGGCCACGGATTCCATCCAAACAGACCCGGGCCGGGAGGGAATCGATGGAGTCTGACAGATCGCCTCGCTGTGCACGGTGCGACGGCAAGGAATGCCGGAACGGGAAGGACTGTTTCTGTCTGTCCCAAGAGCATGCAGGAATGTATGGCGACGAGGAGATAGGCTCCCTGCACAGCGCGGCGGCTGCCATCGAGGCGGAACATTATGGCCGAAAGACTCGACTGGCGGAGATCATCGAGTTCGCCAAACATTTGGGCTGTGAGAGGATTGGCCTGGCGTTTTGCATCGGCCTGGCCGAGGAGGCTCGTGTCATCGAAGCCATTCTTGCGAAGCAGTTCGACGTAGTCTCGGTATGCTGCAAAGTGTGCGGGATCGACAAGAAGCAGCTCAATCTGCCTTACGTTCGCGATGTCGATCGTGAATCGATGTGCAACCCCGCGGGGCAGGCGGATCTGCTCAACCTGGCCGGATCGGAACTGAACATCCTGTGCGGCCTGTGCGTCGGACACGATGCGATCTTCTCCATGGTTTCGTGTGCTCCGGTGGTCACATTGATCGCGAAGGATCGGGTGCTGGGACACAATCCGGCCGCCGCGATCTACAGCCAGTACATTCGCAGGGAGTTCGGCGTTTGAGTTCGGGGAGGTGCGACCATGACAGAAACATGTTTTGAAGCAACGGAGATCGACGTGGGATTTCACCCGAATGGCTATCGGATTGACAAGACCGCCTCTGCGATGAACCGCTACACGAAGTGGGAGATCCTGCCGGGCAATCGATGGGCCCACCCGACGCCCGTGTGTTTTCACAGCCTTCCGGAAAAGGGATGGATCAAGAAGGACAAATTCGACTGGACCAAGGATTCGATGGAGACTGTTGGATGAAGATTGCCATCGCAAGCGGCAAGGGGGGAACCGGGAAGACGACTATTGCGACGAACCTGGCTGTGTCCCTGGCTCGGGCGGGCCGGGCGGTCCAATACCTGGATTGCGACGTGGAAGAGCCCAACGGGCACATCTTTCTGAAGCCGCATATCGATTGCGTGGAGGAGGTGACCGTGGGCGTGCCCGAGGTCGATCAGGCCAACTGCACCGGATGCGGCCGCTGCGGGCAGCTCTGCCAATATAGTGCGATTATCTGCATTCAGAAGCACGTCATGACCTTCGAACAGCTCTGCCACTCCTGTGGTGGATGCATGGCGATCTGCCCGGAATCCGCGATTGTGGAAAAGCAGCGAAGGATCGGGGTCGCCGAGTACGGCGCCGTCGACGGCGTGGCCTTCGGCCATGGAAAGCTGGACATCGGAGCCATCCAGACCCCGGCGCTGATTCGCCACGTCAAACGCCATGCGAGGGACGATGCCGTCGTGATCCTGGATGCTCCGCCCGGAACCTCGTGCCCGGTCATCGAGGCCGTCAAGGGGACGGATTTCGTTCTGCTGGTGACGGAGCCGACGCCGTTCGGTTTGAACGATCTCGAACTGGCCGTCGGGATGGTCAAGGCGTTGGGACTGCCCTTCGCCGTCATCATCAATCGGTGCGACATGGGCGACGAGGGCGTGCTGCAATACTGCCGGCGGGTGGGAATCGATGTGGCCATGGAGATCCCGAATAATCGAAGAGTTGCCGAAGCGTACTCGCGCGGGCGAATGATGATCGATGTCCTGCCTGAGTATGCGGGCCAATTCCATGGACTTTATCACCGTATCAGCCAGAGGGTCGCGAACCAATGAAGGATGACCCCGATTTCATGACGAGAATCAACCGCGAACTGGCGGCGAGGAAGGCGGCCTGCAGGATTCTCGATGTCGAGGAGGATGCAGACGCGGAAGATCTCAAGAGAGCCTATCGGATGGCGGCGATCCAATACCATCCGGATCACAACGGCAACACAGCAGAGGCAAACCGCAAGTTCGCCCTGATCCAATGCGCCTACGAACTGCTGGCCTCCGATAAGCCGTGTGATGCGTTGCTCGCCGAGATGGATTCATGGAAGGATGTTCCCGAAGATGACAAGTACAAGCTCGACAATTCCTGGGGCCACTTCTGCTGGTGGCGGGAGAAGTTCTTTGGTCCGTGACGATTGAACAAGGAAAGGGAAAAAAATGAGAGTCCTCATTGTGTTGAACAGGAATCCGTACGATGGCACAGACATCACATGGAATGCCCTGCGATTGGCAGACCAACTCCTCAACATAGGTTTGGAGGTCAACGTGTTCCTGATGAA
>DCUI01000197.1:6840-34055 GCA_002327785.1 Phycisphaerales bacterium UBA2218 | reverse complement strand
AGCCTATCTCGCGCTGTGGTACTACGATCCGCGAGGAAACGGCCGCGGAGCCGTCTATCTTTTCAAAGGCGTCGATTAGCGCTCGCGTCACTCGCCCTTTCGTCGGCACGAGTGACAACAACAAATCCGCAACTCAGACAAGGAAACCGGCGAGGTCAACGGAGACCTCGCCGGGCTTTTCTACATGCGTTTGTATCGCGGGCCGCCGGTGGGTTCGGGGGCGGTCCAGCGGATGTTGTCAAAGGGACACTTGCGCTGGCAGGTCTTGCAGTGCCGGCAGTTTGAGGGGTTGGCGGGCTTGAGCTCGCCATGGATCGTCTCGTAGACGCCCGCCGGACAGAACGTGATGCAGGGGGCCTCGAAGGCCGGCCCGAGAAAATCTTTCAAGAAAATTCTATTTTTCTGTTGACATCTACGTCGCCATGACGTATGTCTTATGGACGTAGGCAGAAACGAATACCGAGAGTCATTCACGAGGTGCATCGATGAGCAGGCAACCCATGGATCGCTTGGGCAAGTTGCAGCGGGCGGTGGTGGAGGCCGTCTGGGAGATGGGGGAGGCGACCGTTCGGCAGGTGTGGGAGCGGCTGTGCCCGGAGAAGGAGGTGTCGTACACGACGATTCTGGCCGCGATGCAGCGGCTGGAGAAGTCCGGCTGGCTGCGGCACCGGGCCGAGGGTAAGACGAACGTCTATCGGCCGACGCGCACGCGAGAGCAGGCGGGCCTGAGCTCGGTGCGCGCGTTCGTCCAAGGTATGTTCGGGGGCAGCGCCCTCTTGATGTTCCGGCATCTGGTCGAAGAAGGTGATCTCAGCGATAAGGAACTGCAAGAACTACAGAGATTGATCGAAGAGAAACGAAAGGGGAGACAGAGATGATCCGAGAGCTGTTTCTGCGCGACCTGTCGTTGTGGACCTGTCTGTGGCAGAGTTCGGCGCTTGCCGGGCTTGGCTTGATCGCCGGCTGGCTTCTGCGCCGGCGTCCGGCCCGGGCCTACCAGGTGTTGCTTCTGGCCATGACGACCGCGGTGGCCGTACCGCTCCTGAGCGCGGCAGTCAAACACTTCGACCTGGGGGCATTCGTCGCCAGGCCGACCGAGTTGTCGTGCGCGCTGCCGGAGATGACGTTCGCGATGCCCGCCACGGAGCCCGATGCCGGCGCGACGCAACCGACCCCACCGCAATCCCTGCCTGCGGGAGTGGTCGAGCCCGCTGCGCTGCGTATCCCCTGGCAGATGGTCCTGCGTTATGGGTGGCTGGCCGCCACGCTGGCACTGCTGGGCCGGCTGGTCGCTACATTCCTCTATGGTGTCCATCTCGTTCGACACGCGTCACGCGTTCCGTGCGACCATGTGGAGCGGGCGGTCGATAGCGCAGCGTCGAAGCTCGCGATCTCCTGGGGGTTGAAGGTCCGGGCCAGTCGACGCATCCGCAGTCCTCTCGTCTGGTGCTGGTCGCAGCCGTCGATTCTGCTCGTGCCGGAGGCCTGTGACGACGCGCAGGTGGACTGGGCCGGCGTCGTGGCCCACGAGCTGGCGCACTGTAAGCGCCGGGACCACGTCACCGGACTGGTCGCCGAGTTGGCGGCAAGTCTGATGCCCTGGAACCCGTTGATGTGGTTGTCGCGACGAATCCTGATCCGGCTGGGCGAGCAGGCCTGCGACGACTGGGTGGTCGCCTCCGGGCAATCCTCGGAAGACTACGCGGAGTCGCTGCTTCACTTCCGCCCGCAGAAACAGATGGCCTTCTGGCCGGCGGTGGTCTCCAGCAAAACTGGGTTGGCCCACAGGATCCGGCGGATCGTGAGCGACGCCTGCGGCAACCCCCGGGTCGGCCTGAAGTGGACCCTGATGCTGAGCATCATCGCGACAGGCTTCGGCCTCGGCCTCGCCTTCGCCCAAACCCGGCCCGCCGTCTCCGAAGCCTCGACCAAACCGGAGGAACAGCCCGCCCTATCACTGCACAAGGCCGCGGCTGCCGGGAACTTGGAGCAGGTCAACAAGCTCCTCGCCCAGGGGGCCGATCTCCATGCCAAAGACGAGGACGGACGCACGCCCCTGCACGCGGCGGCCTGGCACGCGCGAAAGGACATGGTGGAGGTGCTTCTCGCCCGGGGAGCGAATATCAACGAAACGGATGGCTCCGGCCAGACTCCTTTACATTTGGTGGCGACTTTTGGGGGGAAAGCCGTGCCCGAGCTGCTCCTCGCCCAAGGAGCCCAGATCGATGCCAGGGACAAGGCAGGCAATACGCCCTTGCACGCCGCGGCTGGCTCCCCGAGTGTTGACAGAGACTTGCTCGAGTTCCTGATCGCCAAAGGCGCTGACGTAAAGGCAAGAAACGAGGCCGGCCAGACTCCCCTTCATCGTGTATCGATGATAAGAAGGCTGGACAAACACCTTGAACGTACGGCCGAGGCCCTCCTAGACCTCGGGGCAGAGATCGACGCCAAAGATAAGAGCGGGCGCACACCCCTCCATTTCGCTGTCGAAAATGGTAACAAGGAGCTGGTTGACCTTCTGGTGGCCAAAGGCGATGACGTCAGGACCACGCCGGCGGATGGCACGACCCTTCTTCACCAAGCCGTGAGAAGCGGACAGCTCGCTATGGTGGAGCTGTTTCTGAGCCGGGGAATCGACATCAACAGCGCCGGGTCCGATGGCCGGACGGCTCTGCACCTGGCTCTGGCTGCGCCCCTCAACGCAAACAGCATCAACATCAACAGCATCGTAGAAGCACTTATCGCCCGAGGCGCCGATGTCAAGGCCAGGGACGTTCGTGGCGATACGCCTTTGCAGATTGCCGTTAGCTATGGCCATCACCGTAAGGACACCGTTCGTTTGCTCCTTGACAAGGGGGCTGAAGTCTCCACCATACAGATCGCGGCTTACCTCGGAGACCTCGATGCAGTCAAGGGCTTCCTGGAACGGGGAGGCACTGTCAATGCTCAGGATGGGGACCTGCTGTCGCCCTTGGGGGCCGCCGCCCTGGGAGGACACAAGGACGTCGCCGCTTTTCTCATCAGCCAAGGCGCTTCAGTCAATGCAGAGGACAACCGGACAAGTAACGCGACCGCTCTGCACTGCGCCGCCGCGGGAGGCTCCAAAGAAGTGGCAGAATTGCTGCTCGCCAACGGAGCCAAGGTCGACGCCAAGGCACAAGGGGACATGACGCCTTTGTACGTGGCGGCCTCATGGGGGGCTAAGGACGTGGCGTTGCTGCTCATCGATCATGGTGCCGATGTCAATGCGGAGGCTACGGGGAAGTGGAGACCTTTGGACGTGGCGGTGCGGGCCGGCCGCAAAGACGTGGCGAAGCTGCTTGTCGAGAAAGGTGCTGATACTTCCCTCGATACTTCCCACCAGGATTATCTTCTCTTCCGGGCCTGTGGGCAGATAGACAAAGACCTGGCCGAGCTCGTTATCCGGAAGGGCGCCAACGTCAACTCCCAGGCCTGGGGTTATGCGCCTGCGATGGAGGCAATGTGGAGTGGATACACAAAAGCGACGAAACCCGCGGATATTCCCAGGCTCCTCGGTGTCCTTGAACTCCTTCTGGATCATGGCGCCGATCCCGATTCGAAAGACCGCTGGGATTGGTCGCTTCTGCATTACGCATGTGACAACGTGGATTTGACAAAACTCCTTCTCGACAGAGGTGCAAATCCCAATGTCAGAACATGCGGGGGCCGGACGCCCTTGCACTTTGTCGCTGATAAAGGCAACAAAGCGGTGACGCAACTGCTCCTCAGTCGGGGTGCGGACATGAACGCGAAGGACGGTGACGGACGTACCCCTTTGTCGTATGCCGCAGACTTCGGTGATAACGACATGTGGGGTCGTCCCAGGAAGACGCCCTTGACGGCGGAGGCCAAAGCAGCCAAAAAGGAAGTGGCGCGAATTCTGCGTGAGCACGGGGCGAAGGAGGGCGCGCCCGGCCGTCCGGGCAATATCAAGCCCAACGAGGGGGCTACCGAGACTGCGACAAGGGCAGAGACCGACGACGCCGAAGAAGTCAAGCCACCCCGGACCGGTTCAGAGAAACCGGCACAGTCGCTCCACCAAGCCGTAGCCGAGGGGGACTTTGAGAAGGTGCGATTGCTCATTTCAGCGGGTACCAACGTTAATGAGAAGGACAAAGACGGCCTGACCGCGCTCCACGTCGCCGTCAAACATGGGCACCAAGCCTTGGTCGAACTGCTGATCACGAGAGGGGCCGACAGTACGGCAAAAGATCGATATGAGACCACTCCACTGCATACAGCGGCCTCCGCGGGTCACCAGGAAATCACACGACTTCTTCTGAGTAGCGGTGCGGACACAAATGCCCAACAAGGAGGAAGTTGCCTCACACCGCTTCATTTCGCCTGCTGGAAGGGTCATGCTGAGGTGGCGGAATTGCTAATCCAAAAGGGGGCGAGGCTGGACGCCACGGACAAAGCGGGTTATCCACCTCTGTACTACGCGCTCTGGTATGAACACAACAAGACAACGCGCGTCCTCGTGGCCCATGGGGCAGACGTGAACTTCGCACCCAAGGGAGACTGGCCACCGCTCTACTACGCTCTGTCCAGCAATGACAAGGGCCTGGTCGAGCTGCTGTTGGACAAGGGCGTCCGCGTCCCGGCCCTGCACCTTGCCGCATTCCAGGGGAATTTGGCGAGAGTGCGGAGCCTCTGTGCGGGAGGCATCGATGTCGATTCGAGGGATGGCATCCTCAATTGGACGGCTCTTTCCTGGGCTGTCTCGGGAGGCCAAAGGGACACGGCGGAGTTTCTCATTCTCAAAGGCGCTGACGTCAACGCCAAAGCTGCTGACGACTGCACGCCACTGCGCCAGGCAGCCTATGTCGGTTCCAAGGAATCGGTCGAGCTTCTCCTTGCGCACGGCGCCGTAGCCTCGATAGGGAAACCGCTTCACGGCGCCGCCCAACGGGGTCATGTGTCGGTCGTGGAAATCCTCATCGCGCAGGGAGCCGATACGGATGCGCGAGATGAGAGAGGCCGGACACCTCTGATTTGTGCGTGTGGCAGCAAACAGACGAAGGTGTCCGAAGTCCTCATCGGCAAGGGGGCCGACACCAACGCCAAAGACGACGCGGGCCGTACGGCCCTGCACTCCGCGTGCGCCACTGGCCTGAGAGACGTGGTCAAATTGCTGATCTCCAAAGGGACTGATATCAATGTCAAGGAGAAAGCCGGCCGCAGTCCTCTCGTGTATGCCCAGGACAATGGCTACCCGGAAATCGCCGACCTGCTGCGCAAGCACGGGGCGAAAGAGTAAGACGCGTGGTCGCTACTCACACGCAGGTCAGCGCCAGTGCGACAAGAGCCCGGCGAGGCCAACGGAGGCCCCGGTCCGGGATCGTCATACGCCGGTCGCGGGGCTGGTTTGTTCGGAGTTCCGCCGCCTTGCAGGCGGGTCAGACAGTCCGGCCGTCCTTTTCCCTTCCGCGTCTTCAAAGGATGGAGCCGGCAGTGCCGGAAAACTCTCAAACCCGCGCAAACGCGGAACTCCAAACAGGCGGACCTTGACTACATCCGTTTGTAGCGCGGGCCGCCGCCGCCTTCGGGGGCCGTCCAGCGGATGTTGTCGAACGGGCACTTCCGCTGGCAGGTCTTACAGTGGAGACAGTTCGACGGGTTGGCCGGCTTGGGCTGGTCGTGGATCTCCTCGTAGACGCCCGCCGGACAGAACGTGATACAGGGGGCATTCAGGACCGGCTTGCACTTCGTCATGCAGATCGTCGGATCGAGGATCTTGAGGTGCGAGGGCTGCTCCTCGCGGTGCTCGGTGGCCGCCACCGCGGTGAAGGTGTCCTTGTCGAAGGTCATGTTCGGCTTAAGCCGGTATGGGGCCCCGGTCATGGCCTCGTAGTCTTTCTCGACGTGGAACTGCGGCAGCCAGCCGTTGAGAACCGACAGCGGCATGCCCTGGAGCGGGCCGAACTTCGCGACCGTCTGGCGGAAGTTCTTGGCCGTCTTCATTTCCTTGGCGATGTTGGATTGCTCGACGTTCTCCGTGTACTTTGCCGCCGCGGCGCCGGGGTTGTCGAGCGAGGCGACGATGGCCTTGGCCGCCTGCATGCCCGAATCGATGGCGTTGTGCAGGCCCTTGATCTTGAGCATGTTGACGAAGCCGGCGCTGTCGCCGAGGATCATGACGTTTTTCCGGCCGATGCTGTTGGTCTCGGGGTCGCGCGGGACGGCGTACCAGCCGCCTTCGGGGATCATCTTGGCGCCGGCCTCGACGACCGTGCCGCCCTCAATGAACTGCTTGACGAACTTGTGCTCCTTGAACCGCACGAGCGCGTCCTGCGTGTTGAAGTTGTGATACTTCCAGTCGAGGCCGACGATCATGCCGACCGCCAGATGGTCCTGCTCGCCGGCGTAGACAATGCCGCCGCCGAACATGCCGGGCCCAAGGACCGGCGTCCAGATCGGGTACCCCATCGCGTGCACGACCCGGCCGCGCGTGAACTTGTTGTACTGCTCCGGCGTGACCTTGAAAAGCTCCTTGACGCCGAGCGAGTAGAGCTGGTGGGACTGACGCTTGAGGCCCGCCGATTCGACAAACCGCTCGGTGACGAGCCCGTCGCAGCCCTCGGCCAGAACGATAAACTTCGCCTGGATCGTTTCGCCTTCCACGTAGTTGGGCTGCTTGTGCCCTTCCTTATCGACGCCTTGATCGACGAGCTTGACGCCCGCCGCATAGGTGTCGCCGTTGAGGACGACATGGTCGGCCGCGAAGCCCGTCAGAACCTCGATGCCCATGCCCCGAGCGATCCCACCGAGCCATTTCGTCAGCCGGCTGATCGACACGGAGTAGTCGCCGTGGTGGATCATTTGCCCGAAGGCCAGGCCCATGCCGCGGGCCATCTTGATCATCGGAAAGATCCCGAACGCCAACTTCTTGCCGAGCAGGAACAGGATGTCGTCTTTGTCGATCACGTTGGCGAGGACCTGCTTGGCCTCGTCGGTGTCGCGCCAGCCCGGCTTGGCGGCGTCGAGCAGCGTGCTCAGCGGCTCCTTCTCGAGCACGGCGCCGGAGAGGTTGTGGTTGCCCAGATCGAGGGCCTTGTCGATCACGCAGACATCGATCTCGGGTTTGAGAACCTTCAGTTGAATCGCCGTCGAAAGCCCCGCCGGGCCGGCGCCCACGACCAGGACCGTTGTCTTGCTGTATTCGCTATGGTTCGCCACGTTCTATTCCTCACTAAGTGATTCGAAACTCGAAATCCTAAGCACGAAATCCGAAACAAATTCACGGGACCCAAACGTGTGGCACCGCCGCCCTCGGCGGTGAATCTTCAAAGGTCCCAGCCGAGGGCGGCTGGGCCACATGGTCCGTTTTGAATCTTGGATTCTCGACATTTGCATTTGTTTCGGACTCGTCCGACAAGTCAGATTTCGACATTCGGATTTCATAAGTCTGTCGTGCATCACAACCGCAGCCTTTCGATCGTCAGACCTGCCCCAGCGCGTCCGCCAGCGCCGGGACCAGATCCTCGACGGCGCCGATCATGTAGTAGTCGCACTGCTTGAAGATCGGGGCGTTCGGGTCGCTGTTGATCGCCACGATCGTCTCGCTGTTTGCGACGCCGATCATGTGCTGGATCGCGCCCGAGATGCCCAGCGCGACGTAGAGCTTGGGGCCGACGGAAGTGCCCGTCTGGCCGACCTGATGGATCCGCTCGATGAAGCCTTGCTCGACGGCGGCACGCGAGGCGCCTCGCTCCACCTCGGTTTCGAGTTTGTGGCTCAGAGCGCTCGTCAGATGGCCGACCAGCGTTTCGTAGCCGTCGCGGCTCTGCATGCCCTTGCCGCCGGAGACGATGGCGTCGGCGTGCAGATTCACCGCACCCGTGCCCAATTCCGTCCTGATGATTTCGAGGCTGACGTCGTCCTCGGTGATTTCGACCTTGTGTTTGATGATCCTGCCCTTGCGGGAGGGATCCGCCGGGATGCGTTTCATCACGCCCGGGCGGGCCGTCGCCATCTGGCTCTTGGAGCCCTTCGTGCGGATCGTCGCCATGACGTTGCCGCCGAGGGCCGGACGGGTCTGCAGGAGCAAGCCGACCTCGCCCTTTCGCGAGCTGTCACGGATATCGAGGCCCGTGCAATCGGCGGTCAGGCCGCAACCGGTGCGATACGAGATCATCGGGGCCAACATGCGGCCCTGCGGCGTCGCGGCGTACAACACAATCTGCGGCACGTGCTTGTCGATCGCGTCGGCAATCGCCTTGCGGTAGGCCGTCGGGTCGAAAACACTCAGGAGCGCGTGCTCGATGGCATAGACCTTGTCGGCGCCGGCGGCGATCAACTCCTCGGCCATGTGTGTGACGTTCTCGCCCGCGATGCAGACGCCGACTTTCGTCTCCAGAGAGTCGGCCAATTCGCGGGCCTTGCCGGTCAGCTCGAACGTCGCCGGGTGCAACACGTTATCGACGTGCTCGGCGACGACCCACACCTCGCCCTGGAACGCGGGCTCGACCGCCTTCATCCCGGCCAGCATATCCTCGACAGCCTTCTTGGGAAGCCTGTCGCCAACCGCCGCCATGATCCGCCCTTGCACCGTCTCGTCGATCTTGTTGGCGTCTTGGATATCGAGGTCCTGGAGGATCTGGGTCAGCAGGTCGAAGTCCTCCTGTTCCTTGGCCGTGGCCTCGAACGGCCGCTGGAAGAGGTTCGCCCTCCGTTTGGGCAGGACGTACCTGCCGCCCTCTTTCTTCCCGCTGGCGGCCCCGTTGCCGTTGCCCTTTTTGTAGCTCTCGACGATGATCTTGGCCAATTCCTTCGCGTCGATCACGTGCTTGCACTTGCGAGTGCTCTTTCCCGGGGGGAAGACGCGGATCACCGCCGTCTTGGACCCCTTGGCCCCAATGAGCGGGGCTTTAATGTCCTCCGCCCCCCACTGGAGCACGGGGGCCTTCGCCGCTGCACGCATCCCGCCGAACGAAGCGAACAGCGGATACTCGTACTTGGCGACAGTAAGGACGGCCGGCAGCTTCTTCGCTGCGACCGTCTGGCTGCCCCCGCTGATAATGCGGGTGAACTCGAAGCGGTTGTTCTTGTACTCGGCGGCCGTCACATAGGCAATGCAGGGCAATCCCAGCTCCTCGGCGAGTTGCGCCGGCACCTGGGCCGTGTCGCCGTCCACCGACTGCATGCCGGCGACCACGTAATAGTCGTCGCCGCACCGGAGGGTTTCCTTGACGACCCGGCGGATGGCGTAGGCCAATGGGTTGGCCGTGGCGACTGTGTCGGCGCCGCCGAGCGCCCTGTCGGTCAGCAGCACGACCTGATCGGCTGACCGGGCCAGACTGTAACGAAGCACTTCCACGGCCATCGGCGGCCCCATGGTCACCGCGACGATCCGGGCCTTGGAGTCGCCGCTGATCTTCTTCATCTGGTTCGCGAACGCCAGCGCCTGGGCGTCCAGCTCATTAATCACATTGGCCAGACGCGAACGAACGAGCGTGCCCGTCTCCGGGTCGAACGCATTGTCCGTGATTTGCGAGACATCAGGAACCTGCTTGACCAGAACAATGTAGTCACTCATAAGCAAATTTCCTAAACAGAAAGCCCCCTGAGCGGTCGGGGTATTGTGCGCGTGGAAAGGACGTGCAGCCTCCGCCGCCCCACCTGCCTACGCTATATGTCTGTGACTTTCGTGCGACCAATGTTCCAAAACCACCACTTGTACCTCAGGCGGTAAATTGCGCATGATAGGGTGGCGTTACGGGTATGTCAACCGATTTCAGCCAAAACGCGGCAGTACAGAACAGATCGGGATTATCGGGCTATGGTCTGATCCCGTTCCTGGTGTTCCCCAGGAAACCTCGCGTGTGAAATCTCAAGTGTCAAGAGGGGGCAAGCATCAAGTCTTCAAACTTGGCACTTTCGCAGAAACACCTTACGGCGTCACTACAAACGGGTAGCGGTGCGTCGGCTGCGGGCGGCTGGGACGCAGGCGCCGCAGGTGCAGGATGTCGATTCGCACACGCCGGCCGGCAGTCTTCACCAGGATGTCGCGTACGATCAGTTCCAAGTCCTCCGGCGGCATCTCCACACGAGCGTTGAGAATGAGGTTTGCCCCCGACGGCGAACCGTCGATTCGGCCCTGCAGAACGTACCCCACTCGACCTTCTCGGCCCCAGACGACAACTGGATATCTGCATTCAGCCAGCCCAGGACCGCCTCGCCCTCGGCGTAGGTGTCGTAATTCACATCGACGATCCGCGAGCCCGCCTGTTGGTTCGCAAGCACCTCGTCGAGCCACGCCTCCAGACCCTCGCCCGTCCTCGCGGACAGGAACCGCACGACCGCCTGCGGAAGCCGCTCGGCGATGAGCCGCTCCAGGCGCCCCTGCTCCTCGGGCGACACCGTATCGATCTTGTTGACGACCACCAGATCGGCCTCTTCAAGCTGCTTGCGGAAGATGTACGCGGCGCTGGTGTGAAGTGCGTCCTGGCTGTCGCTGAGGACTTCGCCGAGCCGCTGGGGATCGGCCAGCACCGACAGCGGCGAGATCTCGAACTGGCCTCGGAACTTGTCTTTGAGCGGCTGCAAGATCGTCGCTGAAAGGTCAGTGCAACTGCCCACCGGCTCGCCGATCAGAACATCGGCATCCAGGGACCGCAGACCCTCGGCCGCATCGATCAGGCCCTTGAAGTTGCAGCAGAAGCAACTGCCCGCGACCTCGCGGACGTTCAGACCTTTCTCGGCGAGCAGCTTGGTGTCCACCAAGTTGGGGCTTGGTCATTCGTGATCAAGCCGACGCGTTTGCCGCGTCTGGCGAGCAGTTCGGCCGCCCGCCACAGCAGCGTAGTCTTGCCGGCGCCGAGGAATCCACCAACGAATATGATCCGTGTCTTGTTCACGACAGTTCTCCTTGATTCAATCCTTGGGATGCGCCAACACCCTGCCCTTTCCCGCCCCGGCCACGACCTTGTCGTACCCCGCTTCGGCCAGCATGTTTCTGCAATCCGCCGTGGTGATCTCCTGGCTGCGTCGCCACAGGGCCGAACTGAAGCCCTCTTTGCTTTCCCCCGGCTCTCCTCCGGCGTTGCCCGGCGATTCCTCCGGCTCGCCTGCCTCCGGGTATAGGGCGTTCGCCCCGCTCATCAATCCCAGCACGTTCGACTCGTGCACGGCGATGCTCCGCACCGTTTCGCTCTCCAAGGTAGCCAGGGCAACGACTGCGACGACCTGGGCCAAACGGGCCAGCGGCAAACGCCCATGATGAAACAGCGGAGAGCCCGGGACCGGAAAACGTCTCATCACGGCGTGCTGGCAGCAACCAAGCTCCGCCCCGGCGAAGATTTGCTCGACAATCTCCTCATTTGTGTGCTCCGGACCAATCGGCTCGCAGGAGTTGTACCAATCCAGTCCCGCAGCCCGAATCCGCTCAATCGTCGCAAGACGCTGGCTTGGAGATAGATGGGTGTCCCGGCCCTCGCCCAGGCGAACGACGTGGTATGCCCCGGTCATGCCCGCTGCCTTCAGCGAATTCATCTGTTCGACCGACATGTCGCCGACGTTGGCGAGAAGCTCCGTCTGGGCCGGGATGTGCTTTCGCATCTGCGAGACGTAGTCAAGGAACCAGTCGAAGCCGAATCGGTGCATGGTCATGATAAAGATGCCGGTCACGCCGCCGCGAGAGAAGGCATTCGCCCGCTGAATCGACTCTTCCGTCGACAGCGTTGACTCCCGGATCGTCGTGTGCGGCTTGGCGAACGCGCAAAACGCGCACCCCCCGTCGCAGGGCGCCATGTGCACCCCGACCTGCCCCAGCATCAGGCCCGCATTGTCAAATCTCCGACGCGTGATCGCGTTGGCCGTGGCGCGCAGGACCCCCGCCTCCATGGAGCGGGCTGGGAAACCGAGGAGGTATCGACAGTCCTTCTTGTCCGGTGTCTTCCCGGCCAGAGCCGCCCCCAGAATACCGCGTAATCGACCGTTCGACGTCCTATCTGCGTGCGGGACTACCATTCAATTCCTCCACTTATGCTTCAGCCAGAACCTTGCTCAGCCGTTCCTCGATCCTGCGGACCCTGCCCGGCCGAATGGCACAGTGATAGGCAGCCACACCGGCGGGCACCCCGAGGATGGGCGACAGAATGTAAACGGTGAAGACGAGGACGAATGTACCGACTGCCTCGCCCAGGCACTTGCGGAGCAGGGTCGCAGATTCCCTCATGATGCAGATCGCTCCCCATTGTGCTGCAGCGACTTGAGAAGCATGTCGATGGTGCGTCGGTATTCGTCGAGCGTCTGTTTCCATCGCTCCAGGCACGCTTTGCCTCGTGGCGTCAGGCGGTAGTTGTGTCTCGCGGGGCCGCTCGTGGGGCACTCCCAGCCCGATGCGACGAGCCCCTCTTTCTCCATGACCTGGAGGGCCCGATAGACGCCGGTATGATCCGGCGGGTGGTCGCCCACGACGGCAAGCCGTTTCAGTTCCTCGATCATGGCGTACCCGTGTGAGTCGCCTTTCACCAGGACGGACAATATGGCCGGCCGCAACAGTCTCGGCAACGACTTGCCCGTACACGCACAGCCTTTCAGATCCTGCATGGGAATCACTCCTATATGTGAGTGCATCACATAACACACCGGCACAGGGAATGCGAGCGGAATATTCGACCCTCAATCGATTGCCCACTTTTTTCCTTGTCGCGGCGGACGAGGCGCGTTTTAATTATTACTTTGACGAAATCGGGAGAAAATAAACGGATACTGATTTGAGGTGAGTTGCAATGGCAGACCTGAAGGCATTGGCTGATGCGGTGATCCGGGGCGACCAGGCGACGGCGGTAAACGTCACGAAGGCGGCCCTCAAAGAGAAGATGGCCCCGAAGATGGTCCTCGACCAGGGCCTGATCGCGGGCATGGACGTGGTGGGCTCCCGCTTCAAGAACAACGAGATTTACATCCCGGAGGTCCTGATCGCGGCCCGGGCGATGAAGATGGCGATGGAGGTCCTGGAGCCGGAGTTGGTCAAGGCCGGCGTCAAGCCTATCGGCAAGCTGCTGATCGGCACCGTCCAGGGCGACCTGCACGACATCGGCAAGAATCTCGTCGCCATGATGCTCAAGGGCGCCGGGTTCGAGGTGATCGACCTGGGCGTGGACGTCTCGCCGGACAAGTTCGCCGCCGAGGCCAGGGCCAAGAACGTCAATCTCATCGGCATGAGCGCCCTGCTGACCACCACCATGGAGGAGCAGAAGAAGCTCATCAAGACGCTTATCGAGTCGGGCGATCGCCAGAGGTACAAGGTCGTGGTCGGCGGCGCCCCGGCCACCCAGCGCTGGGCCGATGCCATCGGCGCCGACGCCTACGCCGAGGNNTCAAGGTGATGATCGGCGGCGCCCCCGTGACGCAGAACTACTGCGACGAAATCGGCGCGCACGGCTACGCCCCCGACGCCGCCTCGGCGGTCGACACCGCCAAGAGCCTCGTCGCCTGAGATCAACAAGTTTGAAGTGTGAGGTTGAAACCTCGGACCTCAACCTCAGGTTTCTCATCTGACCGTTCGGACATTCAGAGGACAACGCACGCGGCGTTGTCCTTTTCCTTACCGGCACGTGCGTCGTAGTTCGCGCTGCCACACCATGGAGATGATTTCCACTCTCCGTTTCCTGCAAGCGCGCACGTACGTGTTCGACATTCGTCACCTCGAAACGCGCGGTCCGATCTTTTGGGATAGCGGCCTTCGGCTCTCGCCCGGAGTGCTCGCATCACTTACGCCGTCGGTTTCGGGATTGCCATTATGCCGACAATGCGGTAGAGTAGGCGGAGTGGTTGCCGCGCAATCGTAGAAGGTCTGAAGGGGTTGGGAGACGTGAGATCATGGAAATCGATGACACCATTCAGGCGCTTGTCAGAATCCATCAGTCAATCGACAGTTGGGTTGCACGGACCACCACCCGTCCTGACGTCTTGATTGCCGATTTGAACGACTTGTACGTTGCGTCCACGGACAATCGCAGCCTGGATGACCTATTCGAATACAGTGATGTCGGAAGCCCTTCCATCACGCTCAGCGTCAACATAGAAGCAGATGTCGACCTCACGAGGGTCATGGAAAGCATGCGGACCAGGCTGCACATTCGGCAGCCCGGCCGAGGAGATGATATAGGAAATGCCGGCATCGTATGGTCCCATGGGCGGTATGATTTCGTGTACGATGATGAGTCGGGGGCTCTGCGAGTATCACACAGGTATAGCCACAAACGTGTGGATACGAAGTCCGTATCGAGCATAGCAAGAAGAATGATCGAGTATGCCATCGAGTATCTGAAGGAAGTCCAAGCGTCTGGGAAGGAACGCACCGACGCCCCGGAAGCACCATAGCGCTTCCCTTCATCAGGACAGAAGAATTACCGTCACGTCTTTCATCCCGTACTTGTACTCCATGATCGGGAATGGGCGACATCTCTGTAAGCAACGGAATACAAGCCATGCGACTATATCTGATCAACCCCTCCAACCCGCTTGTCAGCATCGTCAACATCAAGGAGAGCCGATGGAACCGCTACCGCGTGTGGAAGCCGCTGAGCCTGATGGTTCTGGCCGGTCGAACACCGGCGGAGTGGGAGACCTCCATCGTGGACGAGAACCTCGGCGTTCCGGACTATCCGGCCATGCCTCGGCCGGACCTCGTCGGCATCACAGCGTTCACCTCGCAGGCAACCCGGGCCTATGAAGTAGCCGACTACTTTCGGGGGCTGGGCGTACCTGTTGTCATGGGCGGGATCCACGCCACGATGTGCCTGGACGAGGTCCTGGAGCGGGTGGACGCGGTCGTCACCAGGGAAGCCGACGGCGTTTGGCCGCAGGTTCTGGAGGACGCCCGACAGGATCGCCTGAAGCGCCGATATGATGGGGGATTCGCCGAAATCACCGATGTGCCGCCTGCCCGTCACGATCTGCTGCCTACGGGATATGCCTTCGGAGCCATACAGACCACGCGCGGCTGTCCTTTCAATTGCAGCTTCTGCAGTGTGACGGCGTTCAACGGGGCCCACTACCGCCAGCGGCCTATCCCGGACGTCGTGCGAGAGTTCCAATCGGTTCGGGAGAAACGCGTTCTGGTGGTGGACGACAACCTTATCGGGATTCGACCCGACCACATCGCGCGCGCCAAAGACCTGTTCCGAGCCATGGCGCGGGCGAATCTGCGTAAAGAATGGATCGCCCAGGCGACCATCAACTTTGCCGATGACGAGGAACTCCTGGCGCTGGCGGCGAAGGCAGGATGCAGCGGCGTCTTCATCGGCTTTGAGTCCCCCTCGCCGGAAGGGCTCCGGGGGCTCGGCGGGAAATTCTCCCTTTTGAAGGACCGAGACTTCCGCGCCTCCGTGCGGCGCATCCAGCGGCACAATATCCTGGTGGCGGGTTCCTTCATCATCGGGTTGGATGTAGACGAGCCGGGGATTGGCAATCGGATCGCCGAGGCAGCCCGTCGGTACGGCGTGGACAATCTCAACGTGCTGTTCCTGACGCCGTTGCCAGGCACGCGTCTGTGGGACCAGATGAAATCCCAGGGCCGAATCCCCCTCGACACGCTCCCGCGCGACTGGAAATACTACACGCTCACGTACCCCGTAGCCCGGTACAAGCACTTGTCTTTAGACGGCATCATCCGGGAGATGGTCTCCTGCAACGAGACGTTCTATTCTGTGCCGGGCATCTTCCGCAGGGTCCTCGGCAGCTTCTGGCACCGCCGCAAGCCGGGGATCAGCCTGGCGGGCAATCTCTCCTACAGGGGCAATCTCCGTCGGGCCGCCGAGGCATACGCGAGCTTCAATCGCCACTACGGCGATACAGAGAAATCATGAAGAGCAAGATGAAGGAAAGGTTCCGAACGTGAGCAAGAGCGGAAAGAGCCGACTAAAGGGACGCGATCTGGCCGCTCGTCTGCCGGGCATTTCAACTCCTGTTGGCGGACTTGACTGGAACCCGCTCTCTGAGGAGCGAGACAAGGCAAATGCTGACGCATCTTGCGGACGAGCCGGTTCTGTGGGATCAATATGATAAGGCAATCGTTTCATTCGTGGTGCCGTCAGTTCTTGACATGCGCGAGCGACTCCACCATGACATCGAAGACCTCTCTACAGACTCCGTTTTAGGGGAGAGCTTCCGAGCCATGCAGACCGCCTGTTGCAAGTTCCTGGAGGAGAATCAGTCTCCACGCTCAGGCTATGGGTCCCCTTACGAGGCCCGGCTCCACATTACACTGGGCGAACTGCGGGCCGTCTTCGGAATCCACATCGCCCGGATTCCCTGTGCATACGATCTGGAAGTGAATCCACATCTGGAAGGCGCACTGCCCCTCGATGCGGATTGAGAGCTGCGATGGCACCGGTGGGGAGGGTCCCGCCGCCACATATTCGGAATCCCCACGGATCCGCTGTGAGGTACAGCGCTCGATGACTGCCGCCGAATGGCTCCATGCGCGGACAATTGAAGCAATAACGGATGACCGTCCGCGAACGAGGCGTGGGGGGAGCAAGTGTCTATCTGCATGCGTCCGAGTTGGTTTCGGCTTAGGTCAGAACAGAACATGGCATCCAGAGTGCTTGGGAGAGCGGGACAATTCATAAGTAGGGCTTCCGCTTGGGCGCCCCACGAGTAGAATGGACAGTTGGTGAAATGAGAAAGATCAAGAGTCACAACCTGGCGCAGTTGCTCATGCAGCTCCGGTTCACCCCGGAAGGGAAACGTCGTGCGCAATTGGAGGCGGCCGAGAGACTCTTTTCGCTGATTGGCGGGGACAAACAGTACCCGTACGATTTCGTCTATTTTCATATCACCGGGTTCCAGTGGAAGGGCGGGACGGAACAGGAAATCGTATCGGGAAACGATCTCCGGGACGATCTGCAGATCTTCATCACCAAGCTCAGCGGCAAACTGGCCACGCCGGTCTCCCAGGCAGGCGAGCGGGTGTACACCGTCGAGGATCTGGCCGCGAGGTTCAACGTCGCGTCAAAGACAATCAACCGCTGGCGTTCGCGCGGCCTGCTTGCGAGAAAATTCATATTCGCTGACGGAACACGTCGTCTGGGATTCCTGGATTCTTCCGTCGAGAGATTCGCTCGTGAGCATCCGGAATTGGTCGCATGCGCGGGCCAATTCCGACGCCTGACGGACCTTCAGCGTCAGCAGGTCGCTCGGCAGGCCCGCGGTTGGGCCGCCAAGACGTCGCTGTCACGTCACCAGATCGCCGGCCAGATTGCGGAGAAGCTCGGCATCGCGCGAGAGACCGTCCGAACCATCCTCCAGCGGTACGAAAAGTCGCATCCGGACAAGCCGGTCTTCCGGCGGCCCTTGGGGCGCATCCGGCCGGCAGACGCAGCGGAGCTTTTCAGGCTCTACGAGCAAGGAGTCGGCATCCGGCCGCTCATGGAGCGATTCGACCGCAGCCGGGCCACGGTCCACCGGATCATCAACCAGCGCAGGGCCGCGGCCTTGCTGGCCCGCAAGATCGAATACGTCCACAGCGATGAGTTCCTGCAGGCGAATGCCCGGGAACAAATTCTTGGCGGGCCTTCGGCCTTGGACAGACTGGAGCCCCAGAACAAGATCGAGCCCTTCGAGCTTGTCGATGGGGATGGGACCCCCACCGCGACGGGGCGCATGGGGGAAGGGCTCCCCAATGGCAAATATCGTGATTGGGGCCGCGAACCCAATTTGCTGCCGGAGTATATGCAGGTGCTGAAGATGACCCCGGTCCTGGGTCGGGACCGGGAGATCGAGCTGTTCCGCCGGTACAACTACCTCAAGTACCTGGTTTCCCAGGAGCGTCACCAGCTCAGGTTATCGAGGGTCTCGGCCGAGTTGCTGTCGCGTCTGGAGGGGTATCTCGACGAGGCGGAGGAGATCCGCACGCTGCTGGTCGAGGCCAATCTGCGTCTCGTGGTCAGCATCGCGGGCCGGCATACAAGCGACGGTCCCGGCTTCCTGGAGCTTGTCAGCAAGGGGAACTTCGCCCTGATCCAGGCGGTCGAGGAGTTCGACTACACGAAGGGCTTTCGCTTCAGCCGCCGAGCGTCACTGGACATCGCCAAAGAGTACGCGAAGGTGTCCGGCCGCAGCACGGAGCTGACGCCCAAGCGAGCGGCGTCCCTCGCCAACATTCAACGAGACATGCGGGGCACCACCGACGATGTCCTGGCCATCGAGCGGACCCGCCAGGACCTGGCGGAGGTCATTCGGCAGGAGCTCGACGAGCGAGAGCAATACGTCATTCTGCACCACTTCGGCCTCATCGGCGGCCCCATACGGAGAAAGACGAAGACCCTCAAGCAGATCGGCGATGAGCTCGAACTGACCAAGGAGCGCATCCGCCAGATCGAGCTGTCGGCCCTGCAGAAGCTGCGTCAGTGCCTCAGTCGAGAGCAATTTGAGATGCTGACCGGCTGAGCTTTTGCGTTGCATTCCTCGGCAACGCACGATACCTTACGCCTCGAAACCGACGGATCCTTTCGGGCCGTTTTGAAGAATCCAAGGAGATACTCGTGGAAACAATCGGCTTCATCGGCAGCGGCAACATGGCAGAGGCATTCATCAACGGCGTCCTGAAGGCCGGCGTATACAGGCCCGGCAAGGTGTACGTCAGTGATATTCGACCCGAACGGATCGAGTACCTGCGAGAGCATTACGGCGTCCGGACCACGACGGACAACGCCGACCTGGCCTCGAAGGTGGACGTCCTCGTGCTCAGCGTCAAGCCGCAGAACATGAAGACCGCACTGGAGGCCATCAAGGGCCACATCGACAAGGATGTCCTGGTGATCTCGATCGCTGCCGGCATCAAGACTTCGTTCATTTCCTCGATTCTCGGCGACGTGGCCATCGTGCGGGTCATGCCGAACATGCCCGCCTGGGTCCGAGAGGCCGCCAGCGTGCTCTATGCCAACGAGAAGGCCCAGAAGAACGTCGAGAAGGCCAGATTGATTCTGCTTTCCGTCGGTCAGACGGTCACCGTGGAGGACGAGGACCTGCTCGACGTGGTGACGGCGGTCAGTGGCTCGGGCCCGGCCTATTTCTTCCTGCTCATGCACGAAATGATCACGGCCGGCATCAAGTTGGGCTTGCCCGAGAAAGAAGCGCAGGACCTCGTGCTGCAGACGGCCAAGGGCGCCGCCTTGCTGGCGGAGAAAACGGCAGCGGAAGGCACTACTCCCGCACAACTCAGCGCCCGCGTCGCCACGCCGAACGGCACCACCGAGGCGGCATTCAAGGTATTCCACTCGCGAGGGTTCAGCGACATGGTTTCAGCAGGACTCACCCGCGCGGCCGAGCGAAGCCAGGAACTCTCCGCCGGTTGACCGAGGAAAGACTCATGACACACCATGGAGAAATGCACGGCGTCGGCTATTCCGGACACAAGCAGAAGTCGACTGCATTGGGGAGCACCATGAAGATGGTCAAAGGCAGCACCGAATCGAAAAGCGGCCTGAATCTGCCACCGTTCACGAACGAACGCGTTTTCCCGGGCATCGACGNNCGGAAGAACTTATCCTCTCCACATCGACGGCCGCGAGGTCACGACGCAGGACACACTCGATTCCATCAATCCGGCCAATCCAAGTGAAGTCATCGGCACGGTATGCCAAGCCGGTCAGGCCCAGGCCGACATAGCCCTTTCCGCAGCCGAACGGGCACTGCAAAGCTGGCGCAACGTGGATCCGGCCGAACGAGCCCGCTGCCTCATCGAAGCTGCGGACATTGCCCGGCGGCGAATCTTCGAGTATTCCGCCTGGCAGATCCTGGAGGAAGGCAAGCAGTGGGCCCAGGCGTATAACGATGTCGCGGAGGGAATCGACTTCCTGGGGTACTACGCGAGAGAGATGATTCGCCTGGGGACGCCCCAGGATATGGGCAGCTACGGCGGCGAGTCAAACCATTACTTCTATCAGCCCAAAGGCGTCACCGTCGTGATTGCACCGTGGAATTTCCCCTTCGCCATCGGCTGCGGCATGTGCGCTGCAGCCATCGTGGCGGGCAATCCCGTTGTCTACAAACCATCGAGCCAGTCCATGGTGGTGGGACACCATCTCGTCGAGATCTTTCGCGAGGTCGGTCTGCCGGCCGGCGTCTTCAACTACATCCCCGGCCCCGGCTCCGCCATCGGCGACTACCTCGTGGACAGCCCCAAGACCAGCGTGATCGCCTTCACCGGCTCAATGGGAGTCGGCCTGAGAATCGTCGAGCGGGCGGGCCGCACGCAGGAGAACCAGGCATCCGTCAAGCACGTCGTGTGCGAGATGGGCGGCAAGAATGCGATCATCCTCGATGAGGAATTCGACCACGAGGCGGCAATCCGGGACATTCTGTATTCGGCTTTCGGCTATCAGGGCCAGAAGTGCTCCGCCTGCTCCCGCCTGATCGTGCACGACAAGGTGTACGACCGCTTCGTGCCCAGACTTGTGGAAGCCGCGAAGAGGCTGAAGATCGGCCCGGCCGAAGACCCCGGCAACTACATGGGCCCCGTCATCGATCCGAAGGCCCAGCAGACGATCCTGCAGTACGTCGATCTGGCGGCGAGGGAAGGCCGAGTGCTCTATCGCAGCGAGATCCCCCAGCACGGCTGCTACGTGCCGATGACCCTCGTGGAGGGCATCACACCTCAGAAACGTCTGGCGCAGGAGGAAATCTTCGGCCCCGTCCTGTCCATCATGCGGGCGAAGGACTTCGACCAGGCGCTCGAGTGGGCCAATTCGACCCGATTCGCTCTCACGGGAGCGATCTTCAGCAGGAATCGAGAGCACCTGGATCGGACCATGCGGGAATTTCGCGTCGGCAACCTGTACCTGAATCGCGGCAGCGTCGGCGCCTTGGTGAAGGTCCAGCCATTCGGCGGATTCAAGATGTCCGGCGGCGGCACCAAAGCCGGCGGACCGGATTACCTGCTTCACTTCATGGACCCGCGGTGTGTGACGGAACAACCCTGAGCAGCCAGCGCTCGCGATCGCACGGCAGACTCCGATCCACCGTCAGGCCATGGAGAGTGCAGGTCAGTCCCGCTCGATGACAATCGCCTCGACCGGGCACTCGGCGGCAGCCTGCTCGGCGCTGTCTTCGTATTCCGCAGGGACTGGGTCTACGATCACAGTGGCCATCTCATCCCCCATCTCGAAGACCTCGGGGCAGGTATCGCAGCAGAACCCGCAGGCGGTACATATATCCCGAATCTGCACTTTCATGCCAAGCTCCTTTCCGGGTTGAGGACAGGGTCTTGGCGCCGGATGGTTCGGCGCGCTCCGATGGATTTCATAAACCATCGGCCCGCCGCTGTCAACCATCTTTCTTCCCCGGTTCTCCGGGCGCCAGAAGGAATCATGGATTCGTCGGCGCAAGACTCGCTTCGGCCGTTCCGCCGTAGACGCCCATATCGATCCGCGCGTTGATGACCGCATCGCTCTGCGGAGCCGTCAGGGGCTCGCCGAGCAACGCGGAGGCAGGATCGCCGGCGTCGATGCACGGGCTGGTGGCCTCGTCGGAGACCCAGGAGCTCGTGCCACTGTCCCATCGCCAGCCCTGGCTCTGGAGATGGTAGTCGCCGGGCGTCCAGACGCCATCGGCCCACTGGCCCAGGGAAACGAACAACGGATCGGCGTCGATATTGCCCTCGTCCGCCCAGCGGCCCTGGACATCCGAGTATGTGACGGTTGCCCGGTTGCTCCTGATCTGATCGCCATTCGGGAGGTTGTTGAAGTATACAATCGAGTTCGTCACGATCGGCGATTGTGCGTCGATGCCTTCGGCCGAGTTTTCCACGATCGTGCAGTTGACGACCGTCGGCTTGGAGCCGTGGATTCCCTGACGCTGATTGGCCGCGATGATACAGTTGCAGATCACCGGCTGATTCTGCTTGACCGTGCGCCCNNGCGTGATCGTTGGATCGCACTGGCCGACCAGTCTCACGCCCGCTCCGTTGCTGCCGACGATCGCGCAGTGTGTGATCACAGGCGAAGCGTCGTAGCAGTAGACCGCTTCGTTTCCGCCCGTAACCGTGAACCCGGCGAGGACACTCCCGGTTTCCTCGTGCTCGGCGAATACGACGGTACTGCCGCGGCTTCGCAAGATCGTCGCGGCCACGACGGCCGGATCGTTCGGGTCCGCCGAGCGAATCGTGACGGGCTTGCCCAGGAAATCGACCTTCTCCTCGTATACCCCTGCGGCCGCGACGATCTCATCGCCCTCGCCGGCGCCCGCAACGGCGTGCTGGAGATAGTCGTATCGCAGGCCCGTCCGTGCGTTCTGCACGCGGCCGTCAAAAATGGAGTAGCCAAGGTCCAGAGTCAGTCCGTGGATAGGCCCGTAGGCACTGCCCAACCAGACCAGCGTCGTTCCGTCCAGAGCCGGCATGACTCCCGTCTGCGGCGTGGCCAAATTGATACGCAAAACACCGTACTGGCGGGTCACGCAAGCCAACTTGATGCCGCTGCCCAGGACGCTGTTATCTCCATAAGCTACCAGGGACCCCTCGATCGTTGCCTGCTGTTGGGTCCCGGAGTCCTTGGCGACCTCGAATTCCCGAATGCTTTCGAGATCGGAGAGATCGGCGCCGTAGATGTCGCCCGTATCGTTGCGTTCGTCGGTCCAGACCACGAGGTGACCCGAGATTGCCGGGTCATACTGACGAGCCGGGTGGTCGCACACCGTGACAACCCTGATATGATCCGGGTCGGAGATCTCGGCGGCGTAAATGTTCCCCCGGCCTTCCCAAACGACGATGTCGCCACAGATATCGACGACGCTGTCGAAGTCCCCATACGGATTACCGAATGGGAATGGATCCCGCTGCCCCACGCTCGATGCCACGGTGAAGAAGACCGGTTTGTCGAAATTCGTCAGGTCGGCGCCGCAGATGTCATACGGCATGTTATACCACTTCTCGGACGACCGTCTGTCGATGCCCAGATGCTGCACCCACACCACCTTGTTTCCGGAAACGGCGGGATGACTGAACGAGCTGGTGTCGCTGCGCACCCCCAGGGTCTGCAGCATATCCGTGGCGATGTTGCGCGCGAACACGCTGGCGCACACGGGACCGCTCATGTCTGCATAGGGAATCCCACCGAACCAGACGACGAGGTTCCCATCAATCTTCGGCTCCACGTTGTAGGCGCCCGTCGCGACGGTATCGAGTCGGCCGGTGGTCATGTCCTTGTACACGATCTGCAAGTCCGTGGTCGTCTGCATCGCGTACGCGATTCTCATGCCGGAGACGTCGGGTTGATAAGGTCCGTATCCCTGGCTTGGCGCGACATTGAGGTTGTGCGCCACGGCGGTGACGGGAACCACAATGCNNGATCGGACCCGGTTCGGCTCGCTCTGCTCAAAGCCGTCGCTCACCACCAGCTCGAAGACGTACTGTCCCTCGCTTTCGACGAAAAACGAGGGAGCCGCCGTATCCGCATCCCTCAAATCGACCGGGATTCCCTCCACCTGCCTCCATTGATATGTCAACCGATCGATGATGTCCGGATCGTACGAGCCGTCGCCGTCCAGTGTCACCTGCCCGGGGACTCCCCAGACCCTGTCGGAGCCGGCATCCGCCACGGGCCCGAGATTGGCGGCCACGAGCACCAGGACCCGATCAGGCTCGCTGCCGTACCGATCGTCACCGACAACCAGCTCAAAGACGTATTCCCCAAAGGCTTCCGGCGTGAACGTGGGCATCTGCGCATTCGGGTCCGTCAGTGTCACCGAGGGGCCGCTGACCTGCGCCCACTGGAAGGTTCTGATTCCGCAGGGATCGTAGAAGAAGCTCCCACCGCCGTCGAGCGTCACGACTTCGAACGGCTCCAGGACATGCCGGTCATACCCGGCGATGGAAACCGGCTTGACGTATCCGACGTATTCATCGGCGCCGATGTCGATTCGCGAGGCATAGACCCTGGCGTCGCCGTCGATATCCACGGCGCCGGCCAACGGGGCGTACTCCGAAGCCCCCGCGTTGATGCACGGCGATCCGAAGACAATGTGGTAGTCCTTGCCGAACGCCGCATTCAAGAACAGAGGATCAACGCTGAGGTTGCCGTTCTTACCCGTCTGATCGTTCGTTCCGTCGTAGACAATGCTGCCGGTCTGGTTACCCTCGAACACGTAGTTGCCGGGCGAGTTGTTCCAGACATCGTTGCAGGCGATGATCGCTCCCTGCCAATCGCCCTCCATGTATAGCCCGCCCCCGGAGGCGGCGCTGCAAATGATGTTGTTGATGACCTTGGTGCTGCCCAACGAGGGCTCGAAGAGAATGTACACATTGCCGGCGTAGCCACCTCCCGGCTGCTGATTGCAGTCGTTCCCAACGATCGTGTTGTTGATCAGGGTGCCGCCGATGAGGATGACGCCGCCGCCCAGATAGGCCGAGTTGCTGTAGATGAGATTGTCCGCTATGGTTGCCTGCCCTACGTACAGGATGAGCCCGCCCGCCACGAAGCCAACGTTGTTCCGAATGACGTTGTGCGTAATGATCGGATTGCACTGGATACAGGCGATGCCGCCGCCATAGGAGAGCCGACTGTCGGCAGTCGTATTGCCCAAAACCACCGGCCCGCGATTGCCTGCAATGACGTTCTTCGTGATTGTCGGGGAGGCCCCCAGGCAGTAGATCCCGCCACCCCAGAAAATGTTGCTCCCGCCTTCGATCTCGCTGTTGAGGGTACCGAAGCCGCCTGTGATCGTGAAGCCTGTCAGCACCGCGGCGGGCGTCTCACCGTTCTCGAACGTCACGGCGCTGCCGTCCTGGTCGGCATTGATGACCGTGTAGCCGACGATCCCGCGATCATTCGGGTCCGTGCTCGTGACGGTGATGTCCTTGCCGCTGAAATTGATGGTCTCGTAGTACACGCCCGGCGCCACGAGGACCACGTCCCCGTCGCTGGCGGCCTCAATTCCCGTTTGGATGCTCGGGTACTGGCCTGGTACGCGCAGCACCGTTCCGGCCGCCGTAGCTGCAGCAAGACATAGGACAATCGTGACTGAGAACACGAGCTTTTTCATTTCTGCGCCTTTCCGAACCGGTAGCCCTGTGAAGCAGGGGCATCATGGGGGGACCTGCCTCCGAATAACCTGCCAGCGCCTATGATACCCGAAACGGACGCCCTTTTCAAGGTGCTCCGCCTGTTGCCGGCCAAGTTTTGTCCGTGCCGCCGGCCGTCACTCAGAGTATCTGTGTTACCAGACGCACCAGATGCGACATCATTACTTGAAAAACAGACTCCGTTCTCAGATATCTGCACGGCGTACGCATTTGGGAGAACACAAAGGCGGTTCTCGACACGTCCCGCCGACGGGTCGATCACGTCAAGGGGTCGGCAAACGTGGTAGAGGAACCGGCAAACCCAGCTCCACGAGGACCTTCTTCATATCCTCCCACACCCGTCGGCGGTTGTCCGGAGTGTAATTTCGCAGCAGGTAGGCGGTGTGATAGGTGGCCATGAGCTTGATGGGCGGCTGGCCGATCCCGGTGAAATACTCATGGAATTCGCCACGGAGCTGGCCGATCGGCCTGTTCGTGTTCAACAGCGTCCTGGCGGCATGCGCCCCCAGGGCCACGATGATCTCCGGATTGAGGATTTCGATCTGCCTTTGGAGATAGGGCAGGCAACTGATGATCTCGTCGGGGCGAGGATCGCGGTTGTCCGGCGGCCGGCACTTGAGGATGTTTCCAATGAAGACCTCCTGGCGCTTCAGGCCACAGGCTTCGATGATCCTGTCGAGGAGTTGTCCCGCTCTGCCGACAAACGGCCGGCCCTGGGCGTCTTCATCGGCCCCCGGCGCCTCTCCCACGAACAAAATGCGGGTCCTCGGATTGCCCTCGCCGGGTACGGCATGGGTCCGTTGAGAGCCCAGGTCGCACTTGCGGCACTGGCGGACCTCTGCGGCAATTGCCTCCAGCTCTTTCACGGCGTCCACAGTCCGGGGCCGTTTCGGCCCTTGTCTATCCGGGGCTCGCACGCCCAAATGCGGCGAATCGGGTGTGGGACCCCCTTCCACGCCGCGAGGCAAAGGCGATACCTCTTCGACACGGGTCTTTCCCTTCACCGCAAACCCCGCGAAGAACTCCTCCATCTCGAGGTGCTGGCGAACCACCTTGTTCAGATCCACTTCCTGAGTCATGGGGACATTATAAGAGGGGTGGGCCCGTGCAACAATGGAAAACCGCCGCCGGCTCCTGTGCGGGGTGTGGTCGGCATTCGGCGGCGGATTCCGGCCGCACCGACGTAAAAGGGGGTCCCTGCCGCCGGGAGACCCCCTTGTGTTGCTTGATGGAAAGACAAAATCAACTGTTGATGATTTTCTCCGCCTCTTCTTTGTAGGCATCCATGACGTAGGCAATGCCGGAGACCTGGGCCGCCTCGGGCGTCAGGGCCATCAGGTCGTCCCGGCTAATCGTGGAGATCTTGAAATTGCGGCTGCCGGCCATGATCTGCTGGAGTCCAACCTTTATCTTATCGCAGAATGTATAAAGGCCGATGGCGCCGACGGGAAGCCTCTTGGCGGTGTCCTTGCCGTACCGGGCCACGAGGTCCTCGTAGCAGATGAAGATCTCTTCGAGCGTCGTGCCGAACTGGCTGACGGTCTTGGGCAGTGCATCGGGGCCCTGCTGGAGCCACAGGCCGATGTTCTTGCCGACCATGCCCGGGATCATCAGGGCCCGGCCCATGCAGACCGCCTTGGTGTACGGGGCGCCCATGGCCAGGACTTTGAAGATGTGGTCTTCGGAGCTGAAGCCGCCGGCGATGGCGACATCCGGGACAAACTTGCCTCGTGCCGCCAGCTTCCGACACAGGTCGTGAGTCATGGATTGCAGGTAAAATGTCGGGACGCCCCACTCTTCCATCATCCGCCACGGGCTCATGCCGGTCCCGCCGGGAGCACCGTCGATGGTCAGCAGGTCGAGCTTCGCGTCCGAGGCCCACTTGATCGCCATGGCCAGCTCGCGCATCGGATAGGCGCCGGTCTTGAGCGTGACGCGCTTGGCGCCGAGCTGGCGAATCCGCTCGACTTCCTTCATGAAACCGTCCTGATCGACAAACCCCAGGCGCGAGTGCCTCTCGAAATGCTTCAGGGCCCCGTCCCTGAACGCCGCCTGGTTGGCCGGATTCGACGGGTCGGGCGTAACCAGGTAGCCTCTCTTTTGCAGTTCCAGCGCACGATCGAGCGAATCCACCTGGATCTCGCCGCCGATGCACTTGGCG
>DCUI01000197.1:5747-6799 GCA_002327785.1 Phycisphaerales bacterium UBA2218 | reverse complement strand
GCCCTGGCCCCACTTGAGCTCGACGCACTCGACGCCAAGCTGGCTGATCACGTACTCGGCGACGCCCAGACGCGTGTCTTCGACGTTCATCTGGACGATCATGTCGCCGTAGCCTTCGTGATACCGGCGGTACTGCTCGACTCGCTGGGCCATGTTCGGGGCCTTCTTCACCTTGCCCTTGGAGTCCATCTCGAGCTCGGGATCGATGCCGCAGACGTTCTCGCCGCAGACAATGGTGATGCCGGAAATTGCTGCGCCGGTGGCAAAATGCTCCCAGTTCTTGCGGGCGATCTCGGTGGAACCCAGCGCCCCGGTGAACACCGGCAGCTTCATCTTGACCTTGGTCTTGACGCCATACTGCGTCTCCGTGTTCACCATCGGGAACAGAGTGTTGTCCGAGTGACCGACCTGCCCTTCCGGCAGACCCTTGGCCCCCAGCGCGTAGCCGGCGATGTTCAGGTGCGAGTAGTCGATGGGGTAGTTTTTGTCGCCGCCGGCGGTCAGCGTGCCGAAGGGCCCGGGATAGATGACTTCCCGGCCGCGGAAAGTGGCTTTGAACGTTTCGCAGTTGCCTCGACACCCGTCGACGCAGCGTGTACAGATCCCCGAGACGGGCGATACGCTGCGCGACCGGTTCATGGTCTGCGTCGCTTCATTGGCATTGGGCTGTTGCAGATTCATTGTTTGGCTCCTTTAACATTGTTTCAACTTGTGTTACATTAGCGGAACTAATATTATGGCAGTCGATACCTAATAGGGAAAGCTGCTTATGGTGATACATCGCATTAGGAACGTTAATAATGCATTTGGAAACGCTGAAGCTGTTCTGTGATCTGGCGGATTCCCACAGCTTCTCGAAGACGGCGGAGAGACACCTGCTGAGCCAATCGGCGGTTTCTCAGCAATTGGCCCAACTGGAACTGGCGCACAAATGCCAGTTGATCACGCGAAGGAAGCGCCCCATCGAGTTGACCCCGGCCGGCCAGACCTTCTACAGGGCCGCCCAAGATATCATTGAACGCTACGACCAGCTCAAGAACGAACTGCACAAC
>DCUI01000197.1:0-5683 GCA_002327785.1 Phycisphaerales bacterium UBA2218 | reverse complement strand
GCACATCGAGTACCTCAGCGCCGACCGCATCTATGAGCTCGTGCTCGACGGCGACGTGGACATCGGCATCGTGGCCATCCCCAAAAAGGACAAGCGTCTGGACGTGTACGAATTCGAGGATGAATTGCTGGTGCTGGCGTGCAGCCCGAAGCACCCGCTGGCCGCCGAAAGGAAGGTGGATATCCACAAGCTCCAGTACGAGCCGTTCATCGCGTTCGAGAAGGACGTGCCCACTCGCATCTGGATCGACGGCATTCTGTCCCGATACAGCACGGTCGTCCGCCCCGTCATGGAGTTCGACAACATCGAGACAATCAAGCGGGCGGTGGAAATCAACGCCGGCGTGAGCATTCTACCCCAGGCAACAATCGTCCAGGAGGTCGCAAGCGGCACTTTGAAGGCCCTCCCGTTCTCGAACGAGCGGTTCATCCGCCCCACCGGCATCCTGGTCCGCAAAGGCCGGGCGTTCAGCCCGACGACCCGCTTTCTCCTGAACCTCCTGAAGGAGCACCGCAGGTAAGCCTCATGCCTCGGATCTGCTCACGACTTGATGCACAGGACCCCATGTCCGCCCGCCGGACCGATAATGTGCAGAATAATACGAAGGGCTTGACAAAACCCTACCCCAAAGCCAACGTATTAACAAGGAAGGGTCGCTTGCTGAGCTTGCTGTGGGCCTTCCGGTCAATTTGGATGGAAGAGACCGACTCCGGTATGCCGATAAAAGCTGTGATATTCGATTTGGATGGAACCATTACTGAGCCATATTTCGATTTTGACGCGATTCGCGAGGAGATCGGGATCAACCGCAACGGCGGGCCCATACTGGAGGCCATGGAGAGCATGACGCTCGAGCAGCGCACTCGCGCCGAGGCAATCCTCCACTTCCATGAGGAGAAGGCTGTGTCGGAATCCGCACTGAACCCAGGGGCAAAGGATACACTGGAAGGGTTGCGGCAGCGTGGCATCCGCATCGGGATTCTGACGCGGAACAGGAAGTGCAACGCCCTGGCGGTGGCCGAAAAGCACCGTCTGTGTTTCGACGCCGTGGTCGGGCGGGAGGACGGGCCGGCCAAACCCAACGCCTTCGGCGTGCTGCACCTGTGCGAGCGATTCGCCGTCCAGCCGGCCGAGACGATGCTTGTGGGCGATTACCTCTTCGATCTGCTCTGCGCGCGGTCCGCCGGCGCCATCCCGGTGCTGATCGCCAACCACGACCGGGCCCCCGAATTCGCCCACCACGCGGATTTCACCGTTCAGACCCTCCACGAACTGCTGCCAATTGTCGATAATCATAACGGGGTCCACGGACCCGTCGCCTGAAAATTGAGAAGAGTCTCTACCAGTTGGAAACCAGTCAGGAGCAAGAATGCATAGAATAGCCGTTGCGGGATGCCTCGTGGCCCTTATGGCGGTCACCGTGAGTTCTGCCCGGACCTGCGACCCCAATGCGCCAGTCTGTCAGATCAAGGCGAGCGATGCGAATGACGTCGACCTGGCGATCAAGAACCTGCAGGATAGAGCGGACGGTCTGAAATCCTACCAGGCCCGCGTCGACTACGTCACGAAGCAGCCTCTGCTCGAATCCCAGGCCCGCCGTTGGGGCATTCTCTACTACGCGAAATCGCAAGACCGATCCAGTCTGCGAATCGAATTCCTCGAACTGCAGCAGGACGAGGAACCCAGGCAGAGGTATGTCGAGCAGTTCCTCTTCGACGGCGTCTGGCTGGTCATCGTCAATCATCAGACCAAGCACGTGGACCGACGCCAGTTGGCCGAGCCCGACAAGCCCGTCGATGCCTTCTCCCTGGCCAGCAGGCACATGCCCGTGCTGGGTTTCTCGAAGATGGACGACCTGCGAAAGCAGTTCGACGCATCGATCGTCTCTGAGCCCAACGATCCGGCGAGCCTTCAACACCTGCGTCTGAACGTCCGGCCCGACTCCATCTACAAGGAGGACTACACCAGAATCGATTTCTGGGTGGACCGCAGGATCGGCCTGCCCGCGAAGATCGCAGCCGTCACCACGGAAGAGGATATCCACGAGATCCGGCTCATTGATCCCAAAGTCAACGAAGGCATCGATCCCCGAATGTTTCAGATCGACGTCCCCAGGGGATTCACGGAGGACGTGATTCCTCTCGAAAGAACCTCCCCGGAGACGTGACAGAAACACGAGGCAGATCAGATGACAGCGACTCAACAACAGGGACATGTGACGATGAATACAAGCCTTGTCAACGAACAGGATTTTCACAGATTGGTCGAAAAGCGGGCGGACATGCTGCTGGCCCTGGCGAATTACCTTTCGAGCTGCGAGAATCCGCGCGCGATCCTGACTCGGCCCCTGCTGGGCGAGTTCCTGTCCCAGTCGATGCAGTTCGAGGAACTGCTGGACACGTACGACGCGGGGAAGAACTGCCTGTGGTGCAATCTCCGGTCTCTCACGGCCACGATCAAGCTGTTCGCGGATGCCAGCTACGAGCTGATGCACATCCAACACCGGGTATCGAGCTACCGGCTCATGCCCGTCGAGCGGGACTTCGTGGCTGCAACGGAGGAGGCCCTGGCCTACGCGGGCGGGATCCTGGCCCAGACCTGCCGGGAGATGCTCAACCGGGCGACCGAGCGAAACGTGAAGACTCGTCAGAAACCGGAGATTGCAGATGCCTATGAGGAATACCAGTTGCCCGGGCGTCTGGCCCACAACTGTGGTGCGCGTCAGGTCGACACGGTTGCGGGGACTGTGGCCCTGCTGGCCACCGCCTTTCTGAACCTGGCCTCGGAGAGCGAAGATGTCCGCGCGGCCAGCCGGGCTCGCCCCGAGGAATACGCGATGCGAGCTTCCGGCGCGCTCAGCGAGGAACGGCTCAGGAGTCTCGAATTTCAGTTTCACAATCTCCAGTCGCAGTACGACACGTACGTATCGGGAACGAAGGCGGAGCACGCGGACACGGACTTGCCCGTCCTCCGGGGACACGTCAGCGTCGTCTTTCATCTTCTCAGGATCGGCACGCTGTTCGCACACTATTACGAACGACACATGAACAAGCAACACTGTGCACATCCGCCGCACACGGCAAGCCTGGTGGAGGCCGGCCCGCTGCTCTCGGTCCTGATGAACTATTCCGTCACCTACATCGATCTGTACATCGGTCGAGCCGTGAGCCTTTGCCAGGACATGCTCAAGCGATACGCCGAGGTAGGCCGGATCGATGTCTCGATCCCGAAATATCGCGGATTCCACGTGCGGCCTTCCACCTTGATCTCCAAGCTGGTCCTCCACTACGGCAGCAAAGTCCAGATGTTGCTCGGCGAAGAGGTTTATGATGCCAGTTCCTCACTGGACCTGTTCCGCGCCAACGAGAAGATCAACGCGCAGAAGAGGCGATGGCTCGCCCGCGAGATCGTGCGGCTGGACCTGGTCCCGGAACACAGCGACTCGGAGGACCCCCTTGCGATCGTCCGCGCTGTCGTCCTGGCTCTGGCGGAGAAGAGCAAGCTGGTCATGTACGAACAGCCGCTGGAGCTGCCCGAGCGAATCTGCGGCAGCGAGGGGACCCTGCTCGAACGAGTCATCAGCGAGGCGGGCCGGTTGCTCGCGATGGGCAAGATCGACATCAGCATCGATATGACCGCCCAATTCGTCGGCGACAAGCGCGTCCTGGCCGACATCCAAATCCTGGCCGATCACGGGTACGGAGAGGACAGTTTCGGCAACAACGTCCCCCTGCCCAGACAACTCGCCTATCTGCGGCGATAAACCGACAACGGCAGCCGGAAAGGACAAACATGGCAAAGGGCATCGTGCTGTACTATTCCAGAAGCGGCAACACCAAAGAAATGGCTGAAACCATCGCCCGGGCGATGAACGGCGCCGGTCTGAGCACCGAGTGCGAATCCGTCGAGAAGGTGCAGCCGGACGATCTCCCGGAGTACGACGCCATCGTGATCGGTTCGCCCTGCTACTACGGCCAGATGGCTGCTCCGATCAAGCAGCTCATCGACGACCTGGTCGGCCGCCACGGACAGCTCAACGGCAAAGTCGGCGCAGCCTTCGCCAGCTCCGCCAATCTCGGCGGCGGCAGCGAGACCACCATCGTCGGCATCCTCCAGGCCATGCTCATCGCAGGCATGGTCCTCCAGGGAGACCCCCAGGGCGCTCACTATGGCCCCTTGTCCATCGGCAAGCCCGACGAACGAGTCAAACAGCAATGCGAACGCCGCGGCCAACGGATCGCCGCCCTGACAAAGAAACTCGTTCCATAGGTGGGGCGCGTATCGCGCCACTGCCCCTCAATCGCGCAGCTCACGAAGGACCAGAAGGGCCCCCTGTCGTAGGGTCAGGACCCGACACAAGTCTTGTCGAGCCTTGGCCGGTTCTTGCCGGGCCTTTTCATTGGCGGCTCGCAACGAGATGAGTGCCCCCTTGATCTGATCCGGCGTGGCCTCTTTGTTGCCCAGAAGCTCGCGGAGCTCATTCCTTTTCCGTTCCGCCGGCGTTGCCGGCCGCACGCCGCCGCATCCGAATCGAGGCTGAGGGTATACCAGATCATAGGCCGTCTCGATCCGCGGCTTGATGACCGCCCACTCCTGGTCGGAGACGCCCAATTGGCTCCTCAGTTCCTCCACGGCCTGGGTGCGTTCCCAGGCACTGCGTTCGGCCACGATCTTCTTCCGCTCTTCGTCGCTCTGAGCGTTGCGCATCCGCTCGAAGGTTGAAGCCTCACATGATATTTTGGATACCCCCTTGCATGTATCAAGAGAAAAGCCGCAGAACAAGGCAAAGAGTGGGGTGGGCAGGCGGCTTATCTCGTGGGGTCCGCTGTCTTCACAAAGACCAGCGACTGGGCCTGGCCGTAGGTATCATCGGTGGCCAGATCGACGGATTTGCCCTCGCTCGTGCGGGCTGTGTAGTGAGTGAACGCGGTCCACTCCACCTGCCAGGTGTCCATCGTCGGCGAGAGGAAGCCGGTGAAGGTGTCCGTGCTCGAACCCTCCAGCGTGTTGTCCCCCATGGGCACCCGGACGTGGTCCATGGAAATCTTGACGGTCAGCATTCTCGTCGCCGGGTCGTAATGCACCACCCACGGTCCGGGCGTAAAGACGGACTTCTCACTCTCCTTTGTCTGTCTCGTGGCGGTCTGGCCCGGGAGGACCGTGACGCGGCCGAGACTGAGGACCGCAGAAGCGATGCAGCCGTCCGGCTCGAAGACGAATTCCCAACCGTGTCGATCCGCTTTCCATCGGCCGGCCAGCGAGGCGGGGAACGCCGATCCCCCCTCCGTGGTCACGAGCACGGGTTTGATATTCCGGCTCCCGGTTCGGCAGCAACCACCGACAATCGGCAGCGCCGCGCACATCGCCACAAAGACCCAAACGACCTTCATGCACCAAGTCCCTTTCACCGATTCGAACGGCAACGGATCGGCGAGCATTGTACAGTCCGCCGCAACCGAGGGCAAAAAAACAGGGCTCTCTTGAATGATTTGTGGGTGGAGGACTTCAGCGAGTCTTACCTCGGCAAAACCGCTCGGGGCCCCAGAGGCCCAAATTACCCCCCGGTTGCCCTAATTTGAGCCTCTGCCCAATCGGTTCTGCCGAGAGGATGGCGGCTGAAGTCATTGAGTTCAAAATGCAAGCATGGCCCAGGCGTCGATAGTGCTTTCCAGGAAACGGTTTA
>DCUI01000117.1 GCA_002327785.1 Phycisphaerales bacterium UBA2218 | reverse complement strand
GCTTTCCACAACAGGAACTAGCTACTCAGAATAGTCTCACGGAAGAACGCCTGGTGGATTCGGTTCTTGCGTATCTCCTCCTTCTCCGATGGGCCGTGCGGAATCCTGATGCTCGAATCGAAAGCAGGCTCCAATTTCGCCTCAGCCCCAAGTTCTATTCTCAACTGGCTTGCATTCAGAACAAGCTGATTCCAATTGCTGTTGAACTCGTTCCAGATGTCTGCGTCCAGCTTACTTGCATGGGCAAGACCACTTATCCGTTGGCGTCGGAGTTGAGGATCAAATGAGCCGAAATTGCCAAGTTTTCGCGCCACACTCGCCGGAGAACGCCTCAATAATCTCGCCAGTTCGACAACGTCAGGGTTATTCGCTTTCGTCTTCTTGAAAGGAATGCGGCAGTACAGGTCAAACGCGAGAATCAACTCCTCGCGCGTCCAGAGGTCGCCGTATTTCTGTGGTTGCGTCTTGGCAGGCATCTTCTTTCAATCGCTCCCCGATCCGTATGATCTACCCTGTCTTGCACCAACCCAGACCAATAGGACCATTGCCTTTGGCAAGGTCTCGACATCTGCCCATACACAGACAAGCATTGACAGCATTCATCTCTCTGATCAACATCAGCCTTTTTCACCGCTAAGGCCACCACTCACGATCGAGTCGCCTTAGGTAATCCCGGTCTTCCGGTATTCTACCATTGCCAGCAGGGAACTCAAGCAATCCCGAGCGATCTTTCTCGGAAGGCCGGACGGACGCGGCAATCGTAGACCGCGAATTCCTCAAAGTCCGTCAGAACCGAGAGGGGCAGCTTGGCCGACCAGGCGTAACGCCGGACCTGGTAGGCGGGCTCGGCGTTGTCCTTCAGGTTCACCGTCGGGGCCTTGGCTTCGACGAAGAATTTGCGGGTGCCTCCGACGCGGAAGCAGTAGTCGGGGGCTTTGGTGGCCGAGCCGATGCGGATGGCGTCCTCGTGGATCACGTCCTTGTAGGCTTCGGCGTAACCCTGCGTGTTGTCCACGTCCCAGCCGAGGGCCGCAAAGAGGGGGTCGAGGTACTCCCGCCTCAGTTGCGTCTCGCTGTAGCGTCCGTGGAGATAGTCCTCGCGGTTCCGCTCGAACGTCTCGATCAGTCGGGCAACCTCTGCCGGTAATGCCATCGAATCATGCTCCTTCTTGCATCCCTCTGGGGGGGCGTATCCCTGCGCCCCACAAGGGGTATATCGGCATACCAGCGACCCCATCATAAGCCATTGTCCGGGGCATACTTATATCCACGAAGCAAGATCCCACGACGTTATGAAAAAACGCCTTACGGCGTCACCACGAACGGGTCCCGCGGACGGCGAGTTGCACAGTGTACGGTGCGTCAGAAGCCAGCCGTTTGGCGATGGTGACGAGCTTCCTGCCTTGGCGGTCGGTGTTTGTGGGCTTCGACGTAGGCTCGCAGTATGGCGTTCACCTTCGTCCGGTAGCTTTCTCATGACTCGTCGGGGATGACTCGCATTTGTCATGCTGAACGAAGTGAAGCATCTGGGCCACGAATGCAACGAACGCCTGTTGCCGCACTTGCCCAGATCCTTCGCTGGCGCTCAGAATGACAGAATGGCTGCTCAGCTCCCGTGCAAGTCCATCGAACACAGAACGCCACGTGCCGGGAAACCAAGAATGCCTGGCTCACCAGATCGCGGGCAGGAGACGGTGTTTGACCTTTTTCGCGTAGTCGGCGTAGCCGGGGAGTTCGGCTTGGAGGGTGCGGTCCTCTCTGTGGGTGCGGAGGATCAGGACGAGGATCGTAAGAGCCGCCGGGATCAAGGCGTAGAGTGAGCCGACGACCAAGGGGGCGCCGAGGGCCCAGAGGGCGGCGCCGAGGTAGCCGGGGTGGCGGAGGATCGCGTAGGGGCCGGTCGTGACGACCTTGTGATTCCGGTCGGTTTGGATGCGGACCGTCACCTCGAAGTGCGTGTTGACGACCATGGCCCAGGTGATGATGACCCAGCCGAGGGAGAAGAGTAAAATGCCCAGGATCATGGCCCAAGGGCCGAGATTCGACCACTGATATCGGCCCACGTCGAGACCCATCACGATAGGAGGCAGGTAGAAGCTGAAGATGCCGAAGAGCGCGACCAGCCTGCGGTCCCAGGGCTTGGCGTCCTTCTTCTTTCTCCACAGGCCGCGATGGTTGAGCAGCTCGGGATTCACCGCGGCGACAAGGGCCGCGTTGGCGACCATCGAGACCAGGGTCAGGGCAAGGAACAGCCATACCCGCGGCAGGTCGAACCGCCCCGCCGTGGCGAACAGCAGAGCGCCTTGAATAGCCGGGCCGACCAGCGATCCGAAGAGCACGGCGATCCCCGGCCTGTGCAGCCGGTTTTTGCCGGCGTGCTGCCGGGATGCCTCGTCAATCACAAGATTTTGCATAGCCGCCTCATTTCCGACAATCGGCAATTGACAATCAGCCCGTGCAGGTATATTATCAGTTTATCCTATAGGGTGTCGAGGGCAAGACCATGAGAAGCAAGCATGCGTTTACGTTGATCGAGTTGCTGGTGGTCATCGCGGTGATCGCGNNGTGGACGACTACGACGGCAAGACGCACAATTCCCCCAACAAGGGCCTTTGGGACAATGCCTTCGAGGGCCGGACCCCCATCATCAAGTACGGCCCGAACGACGGCAACGCCTATTGGGGGATCGCCTACCACCCTTATGCCTCCAACAAGAAGATCTTCCGATGCCCCAGCACGAAGCGGGTGGACGATTGGCCGGAAGATGGATGGGGACTGAAGTACCAGGAGTACTTCAGGTACTGCTCCTACGGCATCAATTCCTATATCGCCAGCAGGGACATCAACAACGACAACGTGATCGACTGGGTCAACATCGACCACGAATTCAAGAAACATGACGAGGTGATCGCCTTCCAAGACCATATCGAGCAGAGACTGGACAGTGCCAACTCCGACATGTTTTGTATTGGTTCCGGCTCCATCAATCTTTCCCAGTGGCGTCCGGGCAGCTCCCTCAAGGAGAACTACTGGCGCGATTACGACACGGTGGGCGAGTGCTTCCGCCACAAGGGCACGTCCATGACCTGCTGGCTGGACGGGCACGTCAGCGGCATCAAGGAGAGCACCGGCGAGGACGTGCCCCGCCGCTGGTACACCGGTAAAGCGACGGATACGGGGTGGTGAGCCATGATTGCAGGGAGCAGAACGACGAATGTGAAGTATCGCCGCTTGGTCTTTCTGGCGGTCTTGGCGGCTCTGGCCATGTCCGGGTGCAAGCGCAAGGAAGCTGAAGCCGGCCCGCCGCCGGCGCAAACTGTGAGCGAGGCGGAGATTGCTGCTGCGCGGAACGCCATGACACAGAAAATGACCGCCATCGCGTTCGGCAAGCTGACGGCCGCCCACGTCGGGAGACGATGCGTTGTGACGGCCCGCACGCTGGAACATGCCGATCCTCCCCCGCCGCCGCTGGGCATGGTGCGCAGGATGGGAGCGACGACGATCTACTCCGCCGAGGTCCACGAGGTCTTGCCCGGCGGTCTCAAAATCCGCGCGGCGTATCCGACCTCCGGCAATCTCAAGATCACCGAAATCCCGAAGGCGGACATCCAGTCCATCCACGTGGGCGACTGACCCACCAGCAATAATTCGTACGTCTTGCACGCAGTGTTTCAGCCCCTTGCGTTCGTGGCGTCTTGGCGAGAGGTAATCTTGGCTCCACTGGAAGGCCAAGCCGCGAGGACCTGCGGGCGATGCAACGCGAGCGAGGACTCAAGGTCGTTCGGCTGCCCTCCAAGAGAATAGCCCCAAAGGGACGATCCAAGACGACCTGAAAGAACGCGAGAAGGAATCCAGCCCGCCGACCATCCCACTACCTCCCAGATGTGTAATGAGGAAAGAGAAGCTTTCACGAGAACCTGCTTGATACCACACCGTTTCCTGACACCGTAACGTTTCCCGCAGTCGCGTGAAGCGACCCACTGGGTTTGCCAATCGTACAGATGATTGCGGAGGGCCATCTTGCTTCTGAGAGATTTTCTTCCTTGGAAAGCTGGACTTGGACCTGTATAATTCCCCCGTGGTGAGACCCGCTGGGTTACGTGGGTGGTCCGTCAATATGTCGTCACTCGTCGTCAAGACGATACGCCAGTGCATCTGAGCAGACAGGGAATGGTGGGCTGGCCTTTCACGATGGCCGTTCGCCCCAGCGGGAAAAATGGCCCAGAAGAAAGACCTGGGCCGATGGTTCGGAGACAGGGCCTTTGTGTGGTTGTTGCCCAGACGGGGTTTCTATCTCGCATATAGTCTCTTCCAGCACACGGAAGGATGGAGCACAGGATGGCTGCCGGAAGGCAAAAGGTTCTTATTCCGGGACGTAAGCCCGAAGAATTGGTCCTCACTTTCGCCGGGAATGTCGTCAAGCACCTTGGCGTACAGATGTACGCTGGACGGCCCGTACCAGCCATCGCGGAACTGATTTCCAACGCGTGGGATGCAGACGCCACTAAAGTCGAAGTTCGGCTGCCTCTCGACGAGCCATGGAACCCAACAAAGATCAAGCAGTTCATCGATGTTGCTGATAACGGCAACGGCATGACGTGGGACATGGTGCGAGACGCTTATCTTGACGTGGGTCGCGACCGGCGTGAGGCTGAGAAGACGGACAAATCGCCTGCGGGACGACTGCTCCAAGGGAAGAAAGGGGTAGGCAAACTGGCGGGATTCGGCGTTGCCGACATGGTCGAGGTTCAGACCGTTCACAAAGACCAAGACCGGAAAGTCGGCGAGAGGACTCTCATCTGGTTCAGGCTTTCCATGTCGGACCTGAAGAAGGTACAGAAAGGGCCCGCTCCAGTCGGTCTAATCTACGCAGGTCCAGTCAACAAAGCCCCCAAGGGTGGACGACGGGACAAGGGAACCACCATTACACTGCGTCAACTTCATGAGCGGAGAGCGATGAACGCGGACCGGTTCCACCACAGCATGGCTCAGCGTTTCCTGTTCATTGGATCCGGATTCCGCGTGCGAATTAACGGGGAGGAGCTTCGCGAGGAGGACATAGAACTCCAATGGCGATGGCCTAAGAACGGGTGGGCGTCCGATGAAGTGGGGGGCTGTGGCCCCGTCCGGTACTGGCTTGGCTTCACGGCACAACCGCGGAAACAAAATGAGGGCGAGTTGAGTGGCATCCTCATCTACACTCGTGAGAAGATTTCGCAAGAGGCTACATTCTTCGATATCAGCGGTGGCGTTACCGGACAGCACGGTTTGCGCTACGTCGTAGGGATGGTAAAAGCCGAATGGCTTGATGCCGGAACCGATGCCCCCGATCTGATCGCGACCCACCGCGGCGCAATCGCATGGGAAAGCCCCCAAGGCGCGTCTCTTCAGGACTGGGGACAACGGCTACTACGAAAATACCTCGCCGAGTGGGCCAGATTGCGCACAGAGCTTCGCGAGAGACAGATCCAAGTCATGCGCCCGGAACTGAAGGCTCGGATCGAGCGTTTAGCCCCCTCATACAAGGATGTGGCTCTCCGATTCTACGACAGATTCAAAACCATCGAGATGGAACCCGATGAATTCGAGGATATTCTGTCGTGGTTTCTTGACGCCCTTGAGAATGCTACCCTTCGGAGCATTTTGCAGAAACTCCGGGAGACCGACGTCACGGATCTCGAACAGTTGGATGAGCTATTGTCCAAGATGGAAGTACGTACAGCCGTCACGCTGCTCCAGATCATAGACAGCAATCTCGCTGCTATCCAGACACTTGAGAAAATGCACCGTGAGGACGCGAAAGAACGTGGCGTCATTTCCAAACACCTTGAGAAGAACCCATGGCTCATCGACCCCACCTGGATGCTTAATAGGGTTGAAGCTCGCGTTTGCAGATGGATTCAGGATGAAGTCGGCATAGAACCCAAGGGCAACAAAGGTGACGACGACCGCGCTGACTTCTTCTGTGTGGCGGTTGGTGGGACGCTTCACATCGTCGAAATCAAGCGAGGCGCATATGTGGCCAAAGAGAAAGACATTCTCCAAGCTGAGAAGTACAGGAAATACGTCTTGAGACGCTTCGCTGAAATAACCGATCCCAAGGCAATCAAGTACAGTCATGTTCAAAGTCCCCTGATTGCAGCCGATATTCATGAGGATGCCGAGAGCGTTAAACAGGCATACGCCGACAAGGGCTGGGTGTTCTTTACGAACTGGGACGACTTGATCGAGCGAGCAGAACGTGTCCATCACCAGTTTCGTGAGATACTGGAGACGCGTGCTCGTGAAGCATCAGGACTGTTAGGACGCAACGACGAATGACGGCCAGGAAGATGCGCACAAATGAGCGCACGTCCACTCGTGGAGATCGGAATACCCATGCACAACGATTTGGTGCCCCAAAAGAAACGTACATGGGAAGTCTCTGTGCAGATAGGTGAATATGGATAGTCACATAGCCATTGATTTGTTTGCTGGTTGTGGTGGACTGTCTCGCGGATTGCGCGATGCGGGGTTTCATGTGGCTGCGGCCGTTGAGATTGACCCAGTTGCCTCACGCACTTATAGGTGGAACAATCGACGTACCACGCTTATCGAAAAGGATATACGAGATTCGTCATCTGAGGAACTCATAGAGGCCGTGAATGGCAAAACGGTTTCGCTATTGGCTGGCTGTGCCCCGTGTCAGGGCTTCTGCTCGCTGACGGCAAAATACAGGCGCGATGACCCTCGGAATGAGTTGCTGATTGTCATGGGGGAGCTCATTAGGGGAATCCAACCTCACGCGATCATGATGGAAAACGTTCCCGGACTAGCCACTCGCGGCAAGACAGTCCTCGACAAGTTTATAGACCTCCTCGAGCGACTTGACTATCGTTGCCACTGGCGTATTGAGCAAATGGCAGACTTCGGCATACCGCAGTCCCGCAGACGCCTTGTTCTTCTGGCAGGCCGAGGTTTTGAGATTCCATTCCCATCACCAACCTATACACGCGTCAAGGGCGACCCGTATCAGAAACCCTGGGTTACGGTGCGAGATGCAATTGGCCACTTTCGGCGACCCACGCCTCTGAGCGTGGCTCTGAAAAATGGAGGGCCACAACCCTACAATTGGCACATTGTCAGAGACTTACAGCCGCAGACGAAGGAGCGACTCAAAGCCGCCCAGCCGGGTGAAACCTGGCTTAAGGTAGATGAATCAATACGGCCGAAATGTCACAGAAATGGCTATGATGGCTTCACAAGTGTTTACGGACGGATGGCTTGGAACAAGGTGTCACCGACGATCACAGGCGGGTGTACCACACCCTGCAAAGGACGGTTTGGGCATCCAGATAGGCGTCGCTACACAATCTCCGTTCGGGAGGCCGCTTTGCTTCAGACCTTCCCAAAGAACTACCGGTTTGCCACCGACCAGATGGATGCCGTATGCGATATGATCGGCAACGCCGTTCCGCCACGCTACGCAAGAATTGTGGGACGCGCAATCTTGGCTGCATTGAATGCCCACAAGGAGCAGGCTCATAACGAGGCATCTGCATGCAATGAGTCATTGGCCAGGTAATGCGAAGAAGCAAGGCACATCATTCGGTGGCCTTTCTCGATCTGAACTCATGTCGCACGTTCGCAGCAAGTGTAACCAGACTACAGAGATTCGTCTTGTTCATTTGCTGAAGAAGGCACGGCTGACCGGATGGCGTAGGCACCGTTCATTGCCTGGAAATCCTGATTTTATCTGGGCCGCCGAAAAAGTGGCAGTCTTTGTTGATGGATGCTTCTGGCATGGTCACGAATGCGGGCATCGGAACTTGACGCCTCGCACCAATGCGAGCGCATGGCGAGAAAAGCTGTTGCGCAATCGTGCACGAGACCGCCGAGTGACACGCCAATTGCGGCAGCAAGGATGGCACGTCTTGCGGATATGGGAATGTCAACTCGCTAAGCATCCTCTATCTTGCGTGAGACGGATTACAAGAGCACTGGGCCGACAATCGGCCTGAACGCACAGCACGTGAAGTATCAGAGCAGGGATTGGCTAACCAAGTTCCGGGCACGAGATAGGATTTGGCCTTTCTCGCGTAGCCGGGGAGTGCAGCTTGGAGGGCGCGGTCTCCCGGCGGGGCCGGCAATGATGTCCACCGGCAGCAATCCTCGCCTCGGCGCTTGGAGAGACACACCCGCCGGGGGCGGATCGGCCGTAAAGACGACCGTCGCCCCCGGCTGGTTTTGAAATCCGCAATCTACAATCGTAAATCGAAAATCCGTGAGCGGTCGGCTACGCTTCTTCGACGACCTTGTAGCCCATCGCATCGGCCAGGGCGAAGACCGGCTCCTTCAGATCGCCGTAGCAAGTGACCCGGTGCCAGCCCCACTGATCCCACATCGTGAAGAGCTTCTCGATGTCGCCGACGGGCTCGACGGCGAGCTTGGTCCGGCAGGCCCGGTCGTCCGGGTCGTTCGTGACGGCCTTGCCCTGGTGGAAAAGAATCTGCTTGCGGCCCTGATCGATCTCGAGCGTCGTGGTCATGTAGCCCAGCGGCAGGATCGAACGCACGGAGGCGCCCTGGCGATCCTCGGAATGCGTCATGATCGCGAACGGGTTCGTCGGGCCCTTCGGACCGAAGACCCGGTTCGAGGCCACGCAGTGGGCGTAGATGATCTGGCGCTTCGCGGTGTCGATGACCGGGTCGGAGATGTAGCCGGGACGGCCCTGGGTAATCGCGTTCTCCATGAGCATAGTGGCCGTCGAGCGGGTGTCGCACTCGCAGGCGCCGACGAGGCCCTCGTTGTTCAACTCGTGGAAGCCGAGGCAGGGGTAGGCGTGGATGTGCCCGCCGTAGAAGCCGCCGAGGCAGTTGATCGTGATAGCGTTGGCTCCGTGCTTCTTGAGCACGGCCTTCATGCCCAGGTACATGGCCGCGGAAGTGTCGAGGGTCTCCTGCGAGATATCGATCACCGCGGCGGCGTTCCTGCGCCACAAGTTGGCGACGGCGCGGGACGCGTCCTTGTCCGCGGCCTTCCATGCTTCGTTCACCTCGGCGAACGAGACCCATTCCATGGGGATGCTCACCAGTGAGTCGGCCGGGCCGGAATTCTGGTCGCGGACCGCGAGGATCTTGGACTCCTTGAGCCTCTGGAGGGTGTCCTGGGTCGAGAGCGGCTTGAATGAATCCGGCTTGCACGCCATGTCGCCGGCCTTCGGCGTACCGGCCGTTCGCACCCTGGCCGTCGCGGCGACGAAGTCCGACACGGAGCCGCCCTTCCCGACCACGTCGAAGCACTTCACCGCCTCGACCAGGTCCTCGAATCGCGACGAGGCCACGAACCCGACGTTCGCCGTCCGGTTGCGGAGGAAGCCCGCCGTATAGACGAGGAACCCGCCGCTGCCGCCGTACTGGAAGTCCACGTACAGCACCGGCTTGCCCGATGTCGCAATCGTCTGCACGACTTGGTTCCAACAATTGAGTTGCTCGACGATGTACCCGTCGATGCCGGCGGATTTGTCGTCGTCGAGGATCTTCTTGGCCTGTTCCGCCCCCGCTGCCATTGAGGAGACGAACTCGAACTGGGGGCACTGTTTCGCCAATCCCGCACTGACCCGGTCCATGACCGGCCGGAAATCGAATCCCTTGTTCGGCCAATCCGGTCCCGGCTGCACTGGGGCATGGAGAGAGTACACGATCCGAATCCGCATCTTCTCGCCACTCGCCGCCGCAAACAGTGGACTTGCGTTCGCCAGGAGTCCCGCGGCGCCCGCGCACGCAGCCCCACAACCGGCCGCCAGGAACCGCCGGCGGTTCATCCTACAGCACGCACATCCCGATATCATTCCGCCCTTGTCCATAATCATTCTCCAATTTTGATGATCTGTCGACCTACGTGATCTGGTCCGCCCCTATTTATACTCTCCCCCGGCCTCCGGGACAATACCCTACAGCCCATCTTTGTCGTCGTCCGGGAGATCCAGAACCATGACGAGCCGGTCCTTGGCCCTCTCGGGCGGAATTCCGCACGCTTTCGCCTGCTCTTCGAGCTTAATGACAAACTCATCCTGGCCCTGGAGATCCGGATGCGGATGGCGGTCGGCCAGACGAAAGCCGAGTTTCTCCCAGAATGTGTGCCCGGCGCTGCCTGTGATCTCATAGATGATGGGAAGATCCTCGAACGAGTCGGCCTCGATGCGACGCCAGCCGTTCACCCGGGCCCATTCGACCAGGGCCTTGACCATCCGTGTGCCGAGTCCCTTGCGCTGGTAGGGGTTCTCCTTGCGCTGCGTGGACCCGGTCATCAGGCAGTGAACCACGAGGGTCTTGTCCTCGATCTGCGAGAGAGCGGGGAAATCCGCGTCGGCAAAGTCCTCGGCCGGGCCGGCGGGGTAGTCCTGTTGGAGGCACAGACAGCCGGCGCCCGCCATGGTGCAAACGGCCTTCGGGTAGAAACGCAGATATCCCACAATGCGTCCACCGTCACGAGCGACGATCGCGCAGGCGCCGTAGGTGCGTATCAGCTTCGCCAGCAGGGGGATGTTCCGCGTTCGGCACCGTTCCCAGGGAACCTCGCCGCTCGACGGCACGTGCTCGATCGTGTCGCGCGAGAGCGGCCCGTGGTGCAGGCAGCGCCACAACAGGAATTCTCCCCCCATCGGCTCAATCACAACGTTTTCCATCATAGGTACCCCGGCTTTGCCTATTCGCGAAGGAACAGCCAGACCCAGCCGTGGGTTTCATACTCCCGAGGGAGCTGATCGCGCAGGGCTCGCGATTTCTCGGAGAGCTCATGGAACTCCTTCTCTAACTTCTCGCCTTCGTCCTTATCCTGGACGCGCGGAGCCATGTTCAGCTTGGTGAATAGCTCACCGGAACGCTTCTGAATCGGTTCGAGTTCCCTGCGGATCCGATCGTATTTGGCCTGTTCGTCGGGTGTCGGCTCGGGCCGGTTGGGCTTCTGGTGAGCGAAGTCGCCAACGAGCAAGTCGAGCTTGCCGTCGCCATTCCAGTCGGCGACACAAATCTTCGAGCGAGTCCCGCGACAGGCCTCCTTGGCAGCCTTTGCCCCGGTGCGTTTGTCACCGGGTGGAACAAGTTCCACACCCGCCGCCAGTTTCGGGACGTTGGAGGAGCCGACATTGCGATACAGCCAGACGCTGCCATCGTCGGCGCCGACGAGCAGGTCGAGATCGCCGTCGCCGTCCCAATCGGCGGCGACGGGTGCGGCCTTGCCATTGACCTTTACTGTTCCCTGGCTGCCGGTCGTCATTGTCCGCTCCTTGCCGAAAGCCCACGATGTCCGCGTGCCCTCGTTCGGGACCAGGTACACCCTGCCATAGAACTCGCCGACGAGCAGATCGTAATCGCCGTCGTCGTCCCAGTCGGCCATATGGGCGGCGGAGGCTGCACCTGTAGTTGCGATGGGGCGTTCCTCCGTGCTCTCGTACCGTTTGCCATGATAGGTAACGAACGATTTGCCATCGATCCGCTCCCACTCGGTGGTTCCTGCGATGAGAATACCTCCCCTGTCCGGATCATCTCTGACCCCGCCGCCGATATTGATGATTTCGTCATCCTTGTCCTTGAGCATCTCAGGCGCCGCGAACGAGCGATCCGCCATGCCTCTAAAAAGGAACAACTCGCCCGGCCAGGACCCGGAAAGGATGTCCATGTGCCCGTCGCCGTCGAGGTCCACAACATGTGGACCGAATCCGATGCATCAGCCATGGGGGACGGTGCCGTCTTTGCCGCCGTCTTTGAACTTCACTCCGGCCGTGAGTTTCGGCTCGGCGTTCGTGCCCTCGTTGCGGTAGATCCAGAGCAGGCCACCTCCGAACTGGCCGACCAGCAGGTCCTGGACGCCGTCGCCGTCGAAATCATAGACGAACGGGGCTGCGTGACCGATGTCCGTGTCGATTACCTTGCCGGCGGCCTCCAACCTGACCGGCGGCATCAACTCATCGCTCACCGCCGCACCGGCCGCAGCGACCAGTCCCAGCACGACAAGAAGAGCCATTCGCCACATAGACGGACCTCCGCACAATCGGCGTTCTCCTGAATTCGCCCGCCCGGCTCCACGGCCGAACTCCTCGAATAGGATACACACTGGATTCACGTCAATCCAGAATCTTTCTTTGGCGCTGGCCCTATTGGATGCGGTCGGCATTCGGGGGTGGATGGGGTGGGTCTGTGTCCGGGTGGCAGCGGGTGTCTGCATTTTGGGGACCCGGCGGCCCGGCCTTCGTCCGGGAATCCACAGTGTCATCCGGCAGTCTCAAAGGACCACTGCAAATCGGGCGATTGCCGTCCGACCTTGCCATATCGTATACTTTGTGTTGAGGTGCTTATGAAGACCTTCTGGCAACATGCAAACGGCAAGGTATACGCGGTCGAGAGCGACACGTTCGGACGGATCATCGGGGCCACCGGTCCCTTCGAGATCGACGAGCTTCGCGACCTGGACGAGTACACATACCAGTGCGGCCTGGTCGGCTGGCTCAGCCGGGCCATGGCACAGCACACACTTCACAGAATCAACCCAATCCTGCGACAATAACACCATTGACCCGCCGCGTCTTTCACCTTCAAGGTCGCAGTTGCACTCTCCCTGTCACGCGGGAGAATGCGCCCCGACGGGGACAGGATAATCAGAGACTCTTTCACAGAGCGTGAAACCTCAGAATCGCATATATCACGCATTTTTTTTCTGGACAAATCACCGGAGACTCGTATAATTGAGGATTGCTGACAGGCGGGATAGTCAGCGCTATGTCACTGGCTTGACGCGACAGCGAGAACGGCACCATGGATATGCCTGTTGGATGGAGCCATTCGCGGAGTTTCTGCGCGCTTCGGCAGATGGCAGACCGTTCTGCAGTCCCGTTTGCAGCAGACCGATCAGGTCGCGCGATGAGTGTGCGCTCATCGCCCCTATGCAACCGTGTAATCGTCCAAAGAAAAGGAAAAGGAGGGAAGACCCATGTTCAAATCGCTTCTTGCCTGCGCAACCATCCTTGTGACCCTGTCGTCCCTGGTGGCAGCGGAGGTACAGGTAAACGTCCGAACCAGCGGCGCCCAGGCCAATTCCGCAATCGCCCTGGATGCTCGCGGCGGCATGGTCATCGTCTGGAGCAGCTACTACTCGACCGCCGGACGGTCCAACGACATCCTCGCCCGGCGGCTTGACGCAACAGGTGTCCCGGCCGGGGACGAATCCCTCGTAAACGTCCTGAACGAGGGCAACCAGACGGAACCCGCCGTGGCCATGGACCCCAACGGTCGTCTCGCAATCGTTTGGCAGGGTCCGGGGCCCGAAGAGGACATTTTCCTGCGGATGTACGACTCACAGGGTATGCCCGTTACGGACGACCTGCTCGTCAATCTGGGCACGGCCGGCCGGCAACTTTATCCGTGCCTCGCCGGCGGCGGCAATGACGTGTTCGCTGTCGCGTGGGAGAGCCGGGAGACCACGGTGTACGGAGATCAGGCTTTCATACGCGCCCATCTTTTCGATCCGAACGGCGCCGGCCTCCGCGGCGACATCCTCGTCGATCCCGATATATACGATTGTCGGTATCCGGATATCGCTGTGGATTCGCGGGGCCATTTCGCGGTGACGTGGATGCGGGACAGGTCGAGCCACCCGATCATGGCGAGATTGTTCAATCCGAACGGCACCCCGCGCAGCAACGTCTTCGCGGTCAACACGGCAAGCATCGCCTCCGTAACGCGGCCTTCCATCGCAATGAACTCCCTGGGATATTTCCTCATCACGTGGGACGGCGACCCGAACCGGGCCGCTGACGACGACATCCACGCAAGGCTCTACGACCCCAACGGCGTCCCCTCGGGCGAGCCCTTCATCGTGAACACGATTCGCGCTGGCGCCCAGCAATGGCCGCAAGCCGCGGTCAACGACGCCAATGAATTTGTCATAGTCTGGGAGCACGACAGCGGCGATCCGAACGACGCGACGGATATCTTCGTTCGGCGATTCACGGCGGACGGCCGACCCGTGGCCGAAGAAACCCGGCTCAACACGCATACGCCCGGCAAACAGCGATACCCGGACGTGGCGATGGCTCTCGACGGCTCGTTCTTCGCCGTCTGGGAAAGCGACGGCCAGGATGGCTCAGGCTACGGAATCTTCGCCCACGCCGAACCGCCAATCGATCCAAACGAATCGGTAGGCGACCCAAACGAATTGTGAACAGGTCCCCATGAAGGCCAAGGGGCCCAGGACCCCCGGCGACGGGGCAAACTCATGGAGATGGGAACACGGACTACGATTGATTCCCGAGCAGACTGTGTCATCCTGAACAAAGCGCAGCGAAGTGAAGGATCTGACCTGTGACCGAGCATCCCCCCGCCCCAGGGATCGTCACATTTGCCCGCGATACGGACCGCGAGTCGCTACCATGACTCCCTTGCGGCTGCAACGGTCGTTGTCGCAGTTGTGCGTGATGTAGCTCGGTGAAGGAAAATCGATATGGCAAACGCATGTGCAATGAATGTACACACGTCTCGGCGCAGCTTCCCGGGAGGGACGGCAGCGACTCTCTCGGTGCTTTCCGCGATCCATCCGTTTTCCCGAGTTTGTCCGACCAGGGCCATCGCATGAAACGGAGCGGAAGAAATTTCGGGATGTTAAGATAGGCAATTGCGCCCGCCTGTATGATCCGGTATAGTCCATCTTCCTTAGGGCAAGGCCTTGCAGAAATAACGATCAACGCCTATGTGCACGAGAATCACGTCGTGTTCGCCCAGTTGAAAGGCGACGACAAGAGCAACGAGATCACGGCCATCCCGTCGCTGCTGGAGATGTTGCAGCTCAAAAAGGCGACGGTCACGATCGACGCCATGGGGTATCAGAAGGACATCGCCCAGAAGATCGTGGAGCGACGCGGTCAGTACGTGCCGGCCCTCAAAGGCAATCAGAGCGCCCTCCACGACGATGTGCAGGTTTTGATGGACGACCGGATCGCAAGCGGAGTGACTCGACAGGGGGACTATTATGAAACCGTGGAGAAGTCCCATGGCCGGATCGAGATCCGCAAGTGCTGGACGTGTTGGCAGGTCGATTGG
>DCUI01000066.1:18721-20618 GCA_002327785.1 Phycisphaerales bacterium UBA2218 | reverse complement strand
GTGGCCTTGCAGCCGTCTGGGGGGGTAGGGTTGCCGTGTTTGAGAAAGTCTCGGGCAATCTCTATGAGTTATCGCCGCCTGCGCCCCCGGAGGATTCGGCCGGAGCGATTTCCGCAAACCCCGACGTGGGCCGCTGGGAGACGCACGAGCGACGGCAGCGGGCGGTGTTGCATCTGGAGAAAGCCAACGCAGTGCCCGATCTGACCATCGGCGGCGGTATTCAGCGATTTGAGGAGACCGACGATTCGGCGATCGTCCTCGGGTTGTTGCTGCCGATCCCTCTGTTCGACCGCAACCAGGGCGGCGTCCGCGAGGCGGTGGCGGAACTGGCGAAGACCCGCCGGCAGTCTGAGGCCGCGCAAGTCCGGACGCTGGCGGCGCTGTCGAAGGCGGTCAGCACGCTGGCCGCTGCATACGAGGAGGTCGCGATCCTGCGAGATGACGTGCTGCCCAACGCTGAGCAGGCTTTCGCGGCTGTACAGGATGGCTACCGACAGGGCAAGTTCGACTATCTCTATGTCCTGGACACACAGCGGACGCTGTTCGAAACGCAGGCCGGCTACATCGACGCCGTCGAGGTTTATCACAGGGCGCAGGCGGATGTCCGGCGTCTGGTCGGCGCGCCGCCGACCGGCATGAATGACGACCTTTCGGCTGTCGCTTTGAACTCATTTTCAAGGGAGACTCCAAATGAAGAGTAGGGCGATCCATGCGATTGTCTCACTGGCGGTCTTCGGGGGGCTATCGGTGGTGCTCGTCGGTCTGACGTGGCCGCCGCATGTGCGTGCCGGCGCGGCCGCACAGCACGAGGCCGATCACGAGCATGCGGATGACAAGGCTACTGGGCCGTTGCCTGTCGAAGAGTTACTGAAAACCCCTTGCGAGCACGATGTGGCGATCATCGACTGCGATGAGTGCCGGTATGAGGCGGGCGTGGCGAAGATCTCGCCGGAAGTCGCGCGAGGGCTGGTGGAGACCTGGTCCGTTCGCACGGAATCGCGGGCGACGAAGAGACTGAACCTGACCGGCGAGGTCCAATTCGACCTGACGCGGGTGGTGGAGATCGCCTCCCTCGGCGCCGGTCGCGTGGAGCGCATACACAAGAACCTGGGCGACAACGTGACGGCGGGCGACGTGCTGGCGGTTGTCCAATCGTCGGAGTTGGGCGAAGTCCAGGCCGGCTTTGTCGAAGCCCGCGCCAGGCTCGATCTGGCCAGACAGACCCTCGAACGGGAGAGGCAGCTTCATGATCGCAAGGTCAGCAGCCAGGCCGACTACCTGGTTGCCCGTAGAGAGCTTGTATCCGCGGAAGCATCGGTGACGGCCGCCCGCAAACGTCTGCAGTTGTTCGGACTGGACGATGACCGGATCGCGGCACTGGTCTCGGCCGATTCGGATGCGTCTTTCGGACAGCTTGCTCTCGCCTCGCCCGGCAGCGGCACGGTGGTCGAGCAGAATATCGTGCGTGGCCAACTTGTGGACAGCCATGATACCCTGTACCGGGTCGCGGACTTGTCTCGTGTGTGGGTCTGGTGCGACCTGTATGAGGTAGACTTTGCCGGGTTGCACGATCGGATTGTGTCCGGTGCGGCCATGCAGGCCGAAATTCACACGGCCGCGTTTCCCCAGACCGATTTTTGCGGGGCTATCGATATGATCGGCAGCCAGGTGGACCGCGAAACCCGGACAGTGAAAGTGCGTATGGCGGTCGAGAACACGGACGGGCGGCTCAAACCCGGCATGTTCGTCCGAGCAGCCGTCGATCTTGATGGCGAGCGAACGGTTCTGCGTGTGCCCGCGACGGCAGTTCTCTCCGATGCCGGCAAGCGGTTTGTCTTTGTCGGGCTCGGTGAGGGGCTCTGGATCCGCCGGGATGTGACTGTCGGGCCGGCGGGAG
>DCUI01000066.1:18545-18706 GCA_002327785.1 Phycisphaerales bacterium UBA2218 | reverse complement strand
GCGTTCATGTTCAAGAGCGAGATCCTCAAGGAGAAGATGGGCGCCGGGTGTGCTCACTGACGACGGCAGGCAATAGAACCCATGGGACGGCGAAGATGCATGGGACTGATGCCGCCCACATCGAAGCCGAACTCATTGCTTGTGGAAGAACGATTCGCACA
>DCUI01000066.1:18320-18486 GCA_002327785.1 Phycisphaerales bacterium UBA2218 | reverse complement strand
CCCGATGTCACGAACGTGCAGGTGATGGTTCTGACGGAGTCGAGGGGACTCAGTCCGGAAGAGGTGGAGCGGCTGATCACGTTTCCCATCGAGATGAAAATGTCCGGCCTGCCCGACGTGCAGCAGGTTCGGTCATCGTCACAGTCCGGCCTGTCGCAGGTGGTCG
>DCUI01000066.1:0-18288 GCA_002327785.1 Phycisphaerales bacterium UBA2218 | reverse complement strand
GGGCCGATCTCGACCGGCCTGGGCGAGATCTACCAGTACACCGTTGAATCGGGATACTACTGTCCCTCGCACCGGGAGGTCTGGAGCCAGGCGGCGAGCGTCTGCCCGCAGTGCGCCAAACCTCTCGTCGCCGCCGGCATCGACCTGATGGGCCTGCGAACGATCCAGGAGTGGATGATCGGCCCTCAATTGCGGAAGCTGCCGGGCATCAACGAAGTGAACAGCATGGGGGGACTCGTCCGGCAGTTTCATGTGGTCGTGGACCCGGACATGCTGCTGAAATTCGGGGTCTCGCTGCGGGACGTGATCGAGGCCATCGAGACCAACAACCGCAACAGCGGCGCGGGCTTCATTGCCAAGGATTTTGAGCAGATCAACGTCGTGTCCCAGGGCCTGCTCAGGGACGCCAACGATATCGAGCGGATCGTAATCAATGCTTTGGACGGTGCGGCGGTGTACCTCGGCGACCTGGCGCGGGTTCAGATCGCGCCGCGGACCCGGCTCGGGGGCGCCGGCAGGGACGGCCGAGGCGAGACCGTCATTGGCATGGCGATCATGCTCAAGGGCGAGAACTCCAAGCGGGTCGTCGACCGCGTAAAGCAGGAGATCCCGGAAATCCAGAAATCGTTGCCGCCCGGGGTGAGAATCCGCCCGTTCTACGACCGAACAGACCTGATCCAAGCCTGTATCCGGACGGTCTCGAGCGCGCTGGCGCAAGGGGGGATCTTCGTTGTCCTGATCCTGTTCGTGCTCTTGTGGGACCTGAGGGCCGCACTGACGGTAGCCCTGTCGCTGCCTCTGACTGCGGCTGCCACGTTCATTCTCATGGATTGGGCGGATGTCACCGCGAACCTGATGAGTCTCGGCGGACTGGTCATCGCGGTGGGCATGGTGGTCGACGCGGCGATCATCGTCACCGAGAACATCACCCGGCACATGGGCGAGGACTCGCGGAGCGACCGGACGAGGGCACAGATCGCAGTGGCGGCCGTCCGCGAGGTCGGGCGGCCAATGACGTTCGCGATCCTCATCATAATCGTGGTGTTCGTGCCGCTCTTTGCGTTGCAGTCGTTGGAGGGCAAGATGTTCAAGCCGCTGGCGCTGACGATCTGCTTTGCGATGCTGTCCTCGCTGGTCGTGTCGCTGACGGTCGTGCCCGTGCTGGCGGCGGCGGTGACGCGGCGGGCGCCCAGGGACATCCACGAGAACCCGCTCGTGCGGGCGTTCCATTCGTTGCATGCGCCGGTGCTGCGACTGGCGCTGCGAGGGCGGTGGATCACCGTGGCTGTGGCCGGCGCATTGGTCGTCGTCGGCGCGTCGATGTTTCGGCAGCTTGGCACGGAGTTCCTGCCCGCGCTGGACGAAGGGGCGATTGCGATCAACCTCGTTCGCCTGCCGACAGCGGGGCTCGAGGGCTCCATCGCACAGAGCCGGCGGATCGAGAAGCATTTGCTCGAACGATTTCCGAACGAGATCGCCACAATCGTGTCGAAAACGGGCCGGGCCGAGATCTCCGAGGATCCGATGGGACCGGAGCAGACCGACCTGATAGTCGCGCTCAGGCCGAAGCGGCAGTGGGTCGCCGTCGGGTCGAAGGATGAGCTTGTGGCCGGCATCGAGAAGGAGCTGAAAGCCTTTCCGGGCATTCGGCCGGCATTCTCGCAGCCGATCGCGCTGCGCGTCAACGAGCTGATCAGCGGCATCAAATCGGATGTTGCAGTCAAGATCTTCGGTGACGACATTCAAACGCTGATCCGGGTTGCCGAGGAGATGGCCCCGATTCTGGCCGGCATCGAGGGGGTGGGCGATGTCGCGATCGAGCAGGTCTCGGGTTTCTCGCAATTCCATGTCTTGCTCGACCGCCGGGCCATGGCTCGCCACAAGATCAGCGTGGATACCGTCAATGAACTGCTGGAGGCCGCTGTGGGGGGCAAGGCGGCCTCGATTCTCTATGAGAACCTTGTTCCAGTGGAGATTGTGGTCCGGCTGGGCAGGTCGTGCGTCCCGGCGGAACGACCGGCAGCCGACGGGGATGCTTGCCCTCCAGCGGCCATTTCGGGGGGCGAAGACCTTGCCCGGCTGCTGGTGTCGAGTCCGCGGGGCTACCGCGTGCCGGTCGGCGAGATTGCCCGCATTGAGTTGGTGGAGGCGCCTGCGAGGATCAGCCGCGAGGATTCCCGCCGGCGGCTGCTGGTGGAGTGCAACGTTCGCGGCCGCGACATCGGAGGGTTTGTCGCCGAGGCCAAGAGCAAGCTCGCCGGAATCGAGCAGGGGCTGCCGCCCGGCTCTCGACTCGTCTGGGGTGGTCAGTTCGAGAACCGGCAACGGGCCACGCGGCGGTTGACGGTCGTCGTGCCCATCGCGTTGCTTTTGATCTTCGTCATGCTCGTCAGCGCCCTGGGGTCGGTCAAGAGCGCCGCGTTGATCCTGCTCAATCTCCCGTTTGCCGTGATCGGAGGGGCGGTCGTCATGTACCTGTTGGTCATCCATCTCAGCGTTGCCGCGACGATCGGGTTCATCGCCGTGTTGGGCATGGCGGTCGAGGACGGCCTAGTCCTGGTCAGCTTCTGCGATCAGCTTCGTCGGCAGGGCAAGGCGACGGTGGACGCGGTGTACGAGGCATGCCGACTCCGCATCCGGCCGCTGGTGATGACGACGGCGACGACGTTGCTGGGTCTGCTGCCGATGCTCTACGCAACGGGCGCCGGCTCTGAGATCCAGCGACCGCTCGTGGCGGTGATCTTCGGCGGGTTGCTCAGTTCTCTCTTGCTCGAGTTGGTTGTGCTGCCGGTCCTGTATGTCCTGTCGCATGGGGACGAGGCTCCTGCGTCAGACTGAGCATGTCCTCCTTTGCCCCGACATGCGTCCCATAATCCATGATCACACCAGCCTGTCGGCCAATCGGCTCGGCGGCCGATGAATCGCGCGGCTGCAGGGGCCGATCCGAATCCGCAGCAGTCCCGGATACTCATATCGCGGCTTGATGCGTTGCGTTGGATGTTGAGCTTGTCATAATCCCGTGGGTGTGGTAAACTATATGGCATCACGGAGGATGTGCGAGGTCCTTGGATCGGACCCGCTGGGCATGGGAGAGCCTGGAATGCCGCCGGGCAGTGTATGTGGGATGCCGGTGGGAATCGCACTCGGAGGCGATATTATGAAAACGTATGGAATCATAGGAATTGCCGTTCTATTGCTTGCCGGTGCGGCGCACGCGGTGAACACGGTGTCCACGCTGACCGACAAGGGGTGGTCCCAGACGGAGGCCGGCGCAGTCGGTCCCCTGGGGCCGTCGAATGAAGGCGGTGTGGGCACGGACGGACTGGCCCTCCATATCCTTGATGAATCCGAGGGGGTATTGCCGCCCCTCCCGGACCTCTATCCGGATTTATGGATGACTGAACTCGAAAAATCAAGCGTCTCTCTGACCGACGAGATCGCAGGTGCTGCGGGAGGCTCGACAGCCGGCCTGATCGGTCCCCTCGATTCAGACACAGGCCGGGGAGCCGGCCGTCATTGGAACATGGATCCGAGGCACTATGCCGGAACCGGCTTCGCTGACGCCGGCGGCAGCGTGCAACTCCCCGCATTCACCGAACTTGACTGGGTTCTCACTCCGCCGCCCGTTGATAGGACGACATTTATAATGGAAATCATCGTGTTTCCGGCTCTTGGCGCCATGGTGCTCGTTCTCGTCGTGAGGCTATTTATCCTTCGGCTTCGCATGCGCAGGTCGCCCAGCCGGACCGAGCAGCTCTTGCGCGTGTAGCGGCGTTCCTGCAGGGGGTCGGATCGGCGGGAACGAGTCTTGCGGTCAATTCCCCGGCTCGGAGGATTCTCCGCCGCGAGCCACCAGGAATGCAGCGATTGCCGCGTGGCCTGCTCGGGCGGCGGCCTCCCGTGCGGTCTCGTTGTGTCGCGTGTTCCGCGTGTTTACCGTCGCGCCATGGGTCACGAGCCATTCCACGGCCTCCTTGTGACCTCTCTCGGCTGCGTAGTAGAGCGGCCTGGCGTCGGCCCGGTCCTTTGCATTGATGTTGGCGCCCTTGGCCAGAAGGGCCTTGATCTTCTTGATGTCTCCCGCCACGGCGGCCTGGTGCAACGGAGTCACGCCGGTCTTCAAAAGCAGCTCGATGTCTTCGTCGGGAGCGGCGCCTTGAGCCGCAAGATACTCCGCGATGTCCTTGTGACCCCGTCTTGCCGCCTCATGGATGGGATCATCCCCATCATTGTCCTTGGCGTGGGTATCGGCCCGGGCGCCCACGAGCAACCTGACCACGTTTCTGCGCCCCTCGAATGCCGCCAGATGAAGAGGCGTTGCACCGTCATTGTTCCTGGCGTTGATCTGGATGCCTCCGGTAATCAACCGAGTCACGGTCTCCTCGGAGGCGTCCGCGACCGCACGGTGCAGGGGCGTTCGACCGCCCTCATCCCTGGCATTCGGGTTGGCGCCTTTGGCGAGGAGCAGTCCGACCACCTCGTGGAATTGTCCCTTGGGCAATTCCCGGCGGCCCCTGCCGGCTGCCTCATGAAGCGGGGTCGTCCCGTAGGCATCCGTGCAGCTCACGTCGGCACCTGCCGCGACGAGCATCGCGGTGATCTCGTAAAACCCGGCGGCGGCCGCAATTTGCAGAGGGGTCTGGCCCTGCCATTCGCTGTCCGGCCGGCCTCGTTGTCCGGTCTTGATGTTTGCGTTGACGTCCGCCCCTGCGGCGATTGTCATCTCCACGAGGTCCTTGTTGCCCAGCCGAACCGCATGGTGAAGCGCCGTCGAGCCGGAGACGGTTTGGCCCGTCCCCCGGGCACCGGCCGAAAGCAGCAGAGCGGCAATCTCTTCCTGGTAGTACTGAAGGGCTGAAATCAAGGGCGTCGCGCCGGACCGGTTCGTGGCGTCGAGGTCGGCGCCGCCGTCGATCAGCAGTTGCACGATGTCTTTGCCGTTTCGTGATGAGGCCAGGTGCAGTGGGGTGTCGCCGTCATCGGATTCTGCATTGACGTCCGCACCTTCGGCAATCAGCATTGCGACGATCCGGGCATCTCCGGATGCGAATACGTCACGCGGGCGCGCCCCGGCGACCGCCTCGTGCAGCGGAGTCCAGCCGGCGTCATTCCGGGCGTTGAGATCGGCCCCCTGCTCGATAAGAATCCGGACGACGTCCTCATGATTTCCGCTGGCTATGGCCTCGTGCAGGGGGGTAGCCTTGTGCGCGTCCACCGAGTTGACCTGCGTCCCCCTGGCGATCAGCATTTCGACCGCTTCGACATTACCGGTCTGGGCGGCGACATGCAGCGGCGTCGAAGACGAGGTATCGGCGGCGCTGGGATTGGCCCCATGGTCCAGCAAGGCCTTTGCTACGGACGGGTAACCTTGTTTGATCGCGTAGCACAGCATGTCTTGAACGGCGGCGGTATTCATGACCCGCAGGTTGGTTCCACTGTTCAACAGCAATTCGACGAGATTACTCCGTCCTTGAGTGACGGCGCCCGACAGGGGGGTATGGTTGTCCCTGTTTCGGGCGTTGACATCGGCGCCATGGGCGATCAGGATCTCCGCAATCTCCTGGTCCCCGCGGGCGGCGACGTGGTGTAGAGGCGTGCTGCCGTACATGTCCTGGACGCGGACATCGGCGCCGGCATCGACGAGAAGCTGAACGGCGGTCCGGTTCGCTCGGGCGGCGAAGTGCAGTGCTGTTGCAGAAGCCAGGTTCTTTGCGTTCACATTTGCGCCCCGGCTCAGAAGCAGTGAGATGATTTCCGTGCGTCCCTGTGCCGAGGCGATGTGCAACGGTATTTCGCCGTTCGTCGATCTCAGGTTGGCATCGGCCCCCGCGGCCAGAAGAATCTCCACCGCCTGCGTATGGCCGCGAAGGATCGCCCAGATCAGGGCTGTACGGCCGCCGGTGTCCTTCTGACTTACGTCGATGCCGCGAGAGACGAGCGATTGGATCTGCTTGACGTCTCCGTTTCTGGCCGCTTCATGCAACGGCGGCATGCTGCGGCCCGGCCGTCGCTCACAGCCAAACCCCGCAAGAAGCACAAACCCCAGGATCAGACAATTACGTCCGACGAATCTCACGGCCTGTTTCCTATCCAAGCGCATCCCATTCCGGCCCGACCGGCATTCCGATTCGCGATCACATCGTGTGCCTTGGTGTTCGGCCCATTGGCAATCCCTAGCTCGCTGCATTCCCACGGCCCCCCCACCGAGCGAATACGTCTCGGGGGCGCTGTGCTAAGAGCCCGATGCCAGAGAGGCCATTTTCTTGAGATCAAGCTGGCCCAATGCCTGCTTGAGGGTATCCATCGTAACGTTGTCTCCGGCCACCTCCACGACGAAGCGATCCGCCACGAAGATCCTGATCGTGCCGTGCTTGTTCTCGGTATTATACTCCTCCATGCCCTTGTAGCCGCTGTATGTACCGGTTTTCTCGTAGCCGGTATCGGTTTCGCGGTTGTACTGCGCCATTGTCCAGCCCACCATGCCCATTCGCATCGGGCCGCTCATGTTGCCGACGTCGGTGATTGCCAGATCCAGTGAGGCCTCGTTCTCGCCCTCGTATCGGCCCTCTGCGTTGGTCATGTCGATGCCCATCATCTGGTTCCGTTCGGCCGATGCGCTGGTCCGTTTCATGCCGGTGAGGGTTTCGGGCAGCAGCTCTTTGAGAGTGGCGGCCGTCACCGCTGCGATCTCCTTGCCTTGATTCATCTGGGTGAGAGTTTCACGATTCTTCGCCGCGATGTCGGACAGTTCGGCGGCGGTGGGGGCGCCGTCGCCCGTTGCGCCGGCGGCGACCGGAGCCTGGCCGGATGTCTGGGGTTGAGCTGGTGTCTGGCTCGTGCCCTGCTGGGGACTTTTCCCCGCTGGCTGGCCGGCTGATGGGGTCCCGGCACTCCCGTCTTCCTTCTTGCCGCAACCACAGATCAGCATTGCAATTACACAAATCCCCACGTATGTAGTGCGTGTTCCTTGCCTCACTGCAAATTCCTTTCCAAAAAGCCCATGGTCTGATTTTGCTCCTTCACGATGAATACAAAAGGATACACCGAGCGAGTCGGGGAATCAAGTTCTTTCGGGACCCGGCGACGATGCGCGGTCTGTGCCCAGGTCGCGCTTGCACAGGACCACCGTTTGAGGTAGCCTGCCGCGGTACGGGAAATGACATGTGACAAGGATTGATGCACAGATGATCAAGACCTCGCAGCTACAGGTGCAGACCCGGGGCAATGGCCAGGTCGTCAATATCACGGATCCGGTTGCCGCGATCGTCGCTGACTGCGGCGTCCGCGCCGGTGTGATAACCCTGTTTACCGTGGGCTCGACGGCCGGCCTGACGACTACCGAGTATGAGCCCGGACTGGCCAACCACGACCTCAAGGCGGCATTCGAGCGAATCGCCCCGGAGGAGGGTTCCTACGAGCACGAGAGTACCTGGCATGACGATAACGGTCATTCGCATGTGCGGGCCTCCCTGCTGGGGCCTTCGTTGAGTGTGCCGTTCGTTGAAGGCTGCTTGACCCTGGGCACCTGGCAGCAGATCGTCCTGGTGGATTTCGATACGCGGGCCCGCACCCGCATAGTGGTCTGTCAAATCATCGGTGAATGACCGCCCTTGACGAAAGTCCCACAAGGGCGTATGATTGCGACAAGTATATTCGATCCGAATCCTGTCTCTATGGCGGTATCCAGCAATGAGAAATCTCGATTGGAATACCCTGTTCCGGGCGAGCTTGATTGTGGCTCTGGCAGTGGTCGGTTGCCACAAGGAAGAAACCCCCAAGACAGATGTCACTGCGTTGACGTCTCAGGCTGATTTGGGGGCCACTGTGGGTTCACTGGCGGAGCTGGCCAGGCCGGAGCCGGTGGCGGTCGAAGGTTATGGCCTTGTGGGTGGCCTTCCGGGCACGGGCTCGGCGTATTGCCCGCCGCAACTGAGGGCGTACCTCAAGCAGTACATCCTGATGCAGTTGCCCACGGAACGGGTGAATCTGGATAAACTGCTCGACAGCAAGAACACAGCAGTTGTCTGGCTGGAGGCCATGCTCCCGGCGACCCCGTCGGTGGACGACCGTTTCGATGTCCGAGTCTCCCTGATCCCGGGCTCGGAGGCGGCCTCGATTCGGGGAGGGTGGCTGTACAAGGCCGACTTGGTGGTCAAAGGCACATTCGGCGTCGACACGAGACCGCTTGCGACGGTCAGTGGGCCCGTGTTCGTCAATCCGATTACGACCGCCGAGACGGATCGCAAGAGTGGTTGCATTCTCGGCGGCGGCCGGACTCTTTACGAATATGCCGCCACGCTCCGGTTGCGCCGGGCCGACTATCGTGTAGCAAGTGCGATCCGCAACCGGCTGAGCGAGCGATACGGTGCCAATGTGGCCAGAGCCGTCTCTTCTCGCGATATCGAGGTGCAGATCCCGCCCGCGTACCGCCACCGCAAGCAGCGATTTCTCACGATGGTTTCAGCCACGTATCTCGATGTCACGGATGACCTGGTCAAAGCCAGGGTCAACACGTTTGTGCACCAGTTGGCCGCGGCCCCCGACAAAGAGGGCGCGGAGATCGCCCTTGAGGCAGTGGGCCGGGAGAGCCTGGACAAGCTCCGTGTGCTCCTGAAGACGTCCGATGCCAAGGTGCGCCTGCGGGCAGGGCGGTGTATCCTGGGGTTGGGCGACGATGGCGGTCTTCCGATCCTTCGAGAAATGGCCATGGATGCGAAGTCCCCCTTTCGCGCGGAGGCGTTTGATGCGGTCATGCTTTCGGCTAAGCGTAACGATGCGGTGGCCCTGGCGCGGCGGTTATTGCGTGACAACGATGCGACCATGGTTCTGGCCGCCTATGAGCATCTGCGTCGGCTCGATGATCCCACCGTCAGCCGGGAGTTCGTTGGCCGCAGTTTCCACATCGAGCAGGTGGTCCAGACCAATCGTCGGGCGATCTTCGTGTCGCGAAGCGGCGACCCACGCGTGGTTTTCTTCGGGGCCCCGCTGGAATGTAGTGACAGCGTTTTTGTGGAATCCCCGGATCAGTCGATCGTGGTCAATGCCCGCGCAGGGCAGGACTTTGTCGCCATCACCCGTAAGCACCCGACCCGCCCCGGTATTATGGGACCGGTCAAGACCGGCTTTGATGTCAGCGGGATCATCAGAGCCCTCGGAGGCGAGGCGACCGCCGGCCCCGGAGGAGAACTCCTGGGGCTGGGGGCCTCGTATGAGGAGATCGTCGCGGTTTTGGAGCAACTGGTCGCCAAGGGGGGAGTTGCCGCTGAGTTTTGGCCGGGGCCGCTCCCGAAAATCGGTCTTCCTGTCAAGAAATGACCATCGTGAGGCCGATAACAAAAGACATGCCGTGTCGTGACAACGGCGCGAAGGATGGGTGTCCACTGAAGAGTCAGGACGATTAGGTAGGCCATGCGACTTGAGAAGATCATACTCGACGGATTCAAGAGTTTTGCGGATAGGACGGAGTTCAATTTCGATGCGGAGATCACCGGGATTGTCGGGCCCAACGGTTGCGGCAAGAGCAACGTGGTCGATGCGGTCAAGTGGGTGCTCGGCGAGCAGAAGCTCAAGAGTCTCCGTAGCGACCAGATGGCTGACGTGATCTTCGGCGGCAGCGGCAGCCGCAAGCCCCTGGGTTCGGCCGAGGTGACCCTGGTGCTCTCGAATCCCGCGGGCAGCGCCAGCGGCCGGTTGCCCATCGACACCGAGCAGGTCCAGGTGTCGCGCAGGATCTACCGCAGCGGCGACTGCGAATACCGCATCAACGGCAAGCTGTGTCGGCTCAAGGATATCCGCGAGCTGTTCATGGATACCGGCGTCGCCACCCGGGCTTACTCGATCATCGAGCAGGGCCAGGTCGATCAGTTGGTCAGCGCCTCCAAGCAGGACAGGCGGCTTGTCTTCGAGGAGGCGGCCGGCATCAGCAAGTACAAGGCCCACAAGAAGGAGGCGCTTCGCAAGCTCGAACGGACCGAGCAAAACCTGCTGCGCCTCGCCGACATCCTCTCCGAGGTCGGCAAGCGGCTTCGCAGCGTCAAGCTCCAGGCGGGCAAGGCCCGCAATTACCTCGAATACACCCAGCGGCTCAAGGAGCTTCAGGTCAATTTCTCGCTGGTCGAGTACGGCAAGAATAAAGAGCAGCTCGACGAGAAATCGGCGATTCTTCATCAGGATGAGGAGCAGTTCAGTGCGTCGGCGGCCCAGGAGACCGGCGCCGAGGCGGAGGCCAGTCGGCTCGGAAATGAGATCCTCGACAGGGAGCACCGGCTCAGCGAGACCGGCAACTCGCTCGTCGCCGTCCAGAGCAAGATCGATCAGAGAATTCAGCGGATCGAATTCCTGCGATCTCGCATCGTCGAGCTGGAACAACGCAAGAATACCGCCTCACAGGAAATCGAGCGGCTGCGGGGTCAGGTCGAGGTCCTGAAACGGGATCTGGAGAGCCACTGCAACGATCTGACCGGGTGCGATCGGATCGTGACGGAGAGGAACGAGGCGATTGCCCAGATCCAGAAGATTGCCCGCGAGGTCGATCTCCAGCTCGCGTCGTTGCAGGCCGAGCTGGAAGACGAGAAATCCGGCATCATCGACATTGTTCGCCGGACCGCCCAGCTTCATAACGAGATTCAGAGTCTTTCGAGCTATCGGAACAACCTGTCGAACCAGCGGGAGCGGCTGGCCGGCCGGGCCCAGACGGCCAAGGCGGAGCTCGAACGGCTCCTGACCGAAAAGGCGCAGCACAACGCCCGGCTCGGGGATATCGCCAAGGTCCTCGATGAGCTGGAACGGAACCTGGAGTCTAAGCGGCAGAGTATCGAGGATACCGAAAAGCACATCTCCGACGACGGCAAGCGATTGGCCGTCGGCAAGGAGACCCGCAGTGCATTGACAAGCGAGCTGGCCGTGCTGGCCGACATGGAACGACGCTACGAAGGACTTGGCAACGCCGTAAAGAATATCGTCAAAGCGCAGAAGGACGAAAACGCCAGGCGTGATTACATCGATGGCATCCTTGCGGAGAAGATCGGCACCGACGTCCAATACGCAGCGGCCGTGGAGGCGGCGCTGGAGGGGCTCACCGACGTGCTGCTAATCAAGGACAGCGGCAGGTTGTTCCAGGATCGCCCGACGTTGTCGAGCCTTGAAGGCCGTGTCCATTTCCGCTGCCTCGACCGGGTCGAGCCGTTCATGGACGACGCGGATTTCTCGAAGTACCCGTTCGTCAAAGGGCGGCTCGTCGAGTTTGTCCGATGCGAGAGTCGTTATGCAAGGCTGGCCTGGAGCCTGCTGGGCAAGACCCTCGTCGTGGATTCGCTGGAAGCGGCCATGGAATTACCGTGCTGGACGCGAGCCGGATACAGCTTCGTCACGCTCGGCGGCGAATGCCTCAGCGCGGATGGCGTGCTTCGACTTGGTCCCCTGGGCCGGGCGACCGGCCTGATCTCGCGTCGAAGCCGGATCAGCCAGTTGGAGGGAGCCATCGAAACGCTCAATACGGAAATCGCCGAGCGGGAGGGGCACATCCAGCGCAACAGCCAGAGCAAAGCCCATCTGGAAAAGCTCTGCAAGGAGCTTCGCACGGCGATCTATGAGGCCAGCACGGAGAAGATGCAGGTCAATTCGAAATTGGGCGTGTACGAACGGGACATCAAACGTGTCAAGGACGAGGAGCCACTCATTGCCGGCGAGATCGGTTCGCTCGAAGCCCAGATCGCGCAGTCCGTGCAGCGGGAATACGACTCCAAGCAGCGGCTCACGGAGCTGGAGACGGTCAACAATGAGCGGAAGGCCCGAATCGCGGACCTTGAGGAACGCCACGGCGAGCTTCGAGGCCAGCAACAGGATCGGATGCAGGACCTGACGGACCTGAAAGTCCAACTCGGCCAGGCGCTTGAACAGCAAAAGGGGTTGAGGCAGATCATCGAACGGCTCCAAGGACAGATGCAGGCGAGCCTTCGTACCCTGGCCGGGATGGAAGAGGAGATTCGGGTTGGCGCCAATCAGCTCCTCGAAGCGCAACGAGACATCCTGAGTTGCGAGGCCGTCGTTTCTGAGTTGTACGTCGAGAAAGAGGCTGCCCAGCAGAGCAACAGACTCCTGCAGGAGCAGCTTGAGACGCTCATGGCCGAACAGAAGCGGAAGGAAGAAACCGTTCGCACTGCGCGGGCTCGGAAGGCCGAGGTCGAGCACAGGATCAACGAGTTACGGGTGGAGCTCGGGCAATTGCAGGTCCGCCAGCAGGATTTGATCGACCGTGTGAAGGACGAGTTGCAGATCGACCTGGCCCAGACCTTCGAGACCCATACGACCGGCGACGTGAACTGGGAAGAGGTGAAGAACGAGATCACGGAGCTTCGCGGCAAGATCGAGCGGCTGGGCAATGTGAACCTCGACGCTATCGCCGAGCAGGACACGCTGGAGGAACGTCACAATTTCCTGGCCAACCAGGTCAAGGACCTCACCGAGAGCAAGGACCAGCTCCAGCAACTCATCACGAAGTTGAACAAGCAAAGCCGGGAGCGATTTGTCGAGACGTTCGAGCAGATTCGCGTGAACTTCCAGCAGATCTTCCGCAAGCTCTTCGGCGGCGGCAAGGCCGACATCGTCCTGGAGGAATCCGACGACGTGCTCGAAGCAGGCATCGAGGTGATCGCCAGGCCGCCGGGCAAGGAGACGCGGAGCATCTCACTGCTCAGCGGCGGCGAGAAGTCGATGACCGCCATGGCGCTGCTGTTCGCGGTGTTCCGGACCAAGCCCTCGCCGTTCTGCTTCCTGGACGAGGTGGACGCGGCCCTGGATGAGGCGAACAACGAGCGGTTCAACATGCTGCTGCGGGATTTCGGCATCGAGAGCCAGTTCATCGTGATCACCCACTCCAAGCGAACGATGAGCATCGCCCAGATGCTCTTCGGCGTGACGATGCAGCAGCAGGGCGTCAGCAAAAAGATCGCCGTCCGGTTCGACGAGTACAGCAGCGAGACCGCCGCGGCGTAGGAAGGCATTGAGCCAAATCGTGCAGGCATTGGATATGGTCCATGAGGATCTATGCAAGTACCGGTAGACCATCGCAGCAGAACTTGGGGCGACCAGAGACCGTGTTCACAGGTTTCATATACAAGAATGCCGAAGTATCCAGCCAGATAAATCTTCTCATCATCAACAAAGGGGGATGCACGCTGTTCAAGGAGGGCGAGTTCGTGATTGTCACACCTCACGCTGTTAGAGCCGTAATTGAGGTGAAGACGAGTCTGAAGAAATCAGACTTCGATGAGTGCTTGCACAAGCTTGCGAAGAATGCAAAGCTGGCTGAGCAAGACCTCGTTCAGAACCGAGGGTCAATTTGGAGCGGCCTATTTGTTTATGATGGAGACCCCGGCGATGCGAAAGACCTACTTCTTGCCCTGAGCAAAGCTGAGAGTGATGAGGATCATCCTGCTACCTGTGTTGCATACGGGCCCGACCTGTTCATAAAATTCCGCTGGGCGACAGATAACCGGGGGGCGATGTGGGTGTCGCACGGATGTGAAGGGTTGGCTGCAGGTTGTTTTGTCATGGATATGATCGCCGCACTGACGAAGAGTCTCGGAGTCTCAGACTTCCCTGTTCTGAATGCGCCAGTCCTGAACGGAAGAATAGCGCCCAAACTCCACATCGAACGTGGAAGAACCCGAGTCGAATCTCTCGCCCCCAGTTGAGTCGGTGTGCTGCTACCCGAGATTCTCTCTCATCTGACGAGGCTTTGCCGGCGGTTTTGCAGATACAGAATTGGGCTTCTCCTGCGGGAGTCAGGGTTGTCGTGAGCGTTTTGGCGATCGTGTCCTCCTGGGGGGGCCCTTCCTCGTGCCGTGCACCAAAGGATTCCGTGGGTCTTGTGCCACCTTCTGGAGTTCTTCTACCATGCGATGCAGATCGTATTTGCACCGTTTGGCAAACGCATCTCTGTTGCGCCAGACTTCGGCGAGTATTTTATTCTTTATGTTAACCAAGCTCCATGATATCAAAGGGAGTGCGTATCTCCGGACAGCCGTAGCCGCGTGATCTGCGAATCTCGCGAATGTACGGCTTCGTGGCCGGGTTGTTGATATGACGGCAGTTCCACGTAAGCAGGTATTTGACGTTATGCATGGCGGCCAAGGCAATGTGCAGTGCGTCGGCCTGTGCTTTCTTGGGCATCGCCCCTTTTCCGATGAGAGCCGCCGCAAGTTGCCTGGCCTCTTCGGTGACCTCAATCGCAAGGATACCCTTGAGTAAGGCAAGTCGTTGTCGGGCTGTCTGTGCGTCGCCCTCGCCAGACTCTATGACGACAATGTCCGATGTGACGACATCATAGGATTCACGAGAGGTTTCCCACCACGGAGCGGTGATCTGCTGGCATGCCGCAACCATCAGATCCCGACTTGGCCGAGCCGCCAGATAACTGATGATCGATGTCTCGATGTAAATGCTTGCCTTCTTCATAATATACGAGAGTATAACCGATTTCCCCCCAGGGGTAAAGCGGCGGTGCGATGCGGATCGGAGCGAAGTCCTTCTTGTGGGGAAATCGTGGTTGAAGGGGGCTGCGGGTGCTGTTAGAATCCGCTGACGCATATGGGTTTTTGGGTCGACGAGCATTCTTGGAGATGACACAGGCCGGAGCCCATCCTATCTCTGTGCGGGTGTGTATGGAACAGAGGATTGATACGCATGTAATGCCGAACGGCATGGTGGTGCTGGGCGAGCCGATGCCGGGGGTGGAGTCGGTGGCGTTCGACTTCATGCTGCCGACGGGGGTGGCGTGGATGCCGCCGGGCTGCTGCGGGGCGTCCAATGTCCTGTCGGAGTGGGTGTTTCGCGGGGCGGGGCCCCGGGATAGCCGCATGCTCGGCGACGCCTTGGATGGGCTCGGTGTGCAGCGGTCCACCTCGATCGGCAGTTCGCACGTCTATCTCGGCGGGGCCTTGGAGTCCAGCAATCTGTTCCAAGCCCTGGCCCTCTATTCGGACGTCATCCTCAATCCCCACCTGAGCGACGAGCAGTTCGAAATGGCCAGGCAGCTCATCATTGAAGAGTTGAAATCGCTCGACGATGAGCCCCGCCAGCGGGTTGCGCTCGAGTTGCGCAAGCGGTTCTATCCCGATCCACTCGGCCGAAGCACGGTGGGCGAGTTGGAAGACCTGGGAAACCTCACGGCACAGAAAGCGCGTGAGATCTCGCGAAGCTATCTGTATGTTCCGCAGATCCTTTTTAGCGTGGCGGGCAAATATGACTTCGATGCCGTCTGCCGGCAATTGGAAGGCCTCTTCGGCGGCCACCGCGGCAAGCCGCCATCCCCGTGGGAGAAGGCATCCCGGGGGCCGTGTTATACGCACATTCCACACGACGGTGCGCAGGTCCACATCGGGTTGATGACCGGCACGGCCCGGTTCGTGGATGAGGAGTACTACAATGCCCGCATGGCGGTCTCGGTGCTCTCGGGCAGTATGAGCTCCCGGCTGTTCACGGAGGTTCGCGAGAAGCGGGGACTCTGCTATGCGATCGGCGCCAAATACCATTCGCTCAAAGAAGCGGCGGGCATCCTGTGCTACGCCGGCACCACGCCGGACAAGGCCCAGGAAACGCTCGATGTGATCGTCGGCGAGTTCGACCGGCTCGCCGAGGGAATCAGCGCCGAGGAGATGGCCCGGGCCAAGATCGGCCTGAAGTCCAGCGTGATTCTCCAGAGCGAGTCGTCCGCGAGTCGGGCCGGCTCGATCGGCAGCGATTATTACATGCTCGCCCGGGTTCGGTCGCTCGATGAAATCAAGGAGCGGATCGAGGCCACCTCGGTGGAATCCGTCCTGGGATTCCTTCGAAGTCATCCATTCAAGGACTATACGGTCGTCACCATCGGCCCCAAAGAGGTTCGCGTCGGGTAAACTCATGCAATTCAAGCAGAAGACATTGGTGAATGGCCTTGTGCTCATCGGCGAAATCAATCCGCCCAGCAAATCGGCGGCCGTCGGGTACTTTGTCCGGACGGGGGCGCGGGACGAGACCGCCCAGCTCAATGGCGTGTCCCACTTCCTGGAGCACATGCTGTTCAAGGGCAATGACAGGCTCAGTGCGTTCGAGGTGAACGAGGCCTTCGACAGCCGGGGGGCGCAGTTCAACGCCTTCACGAGCGAGGAGCAGACGGTCTTCTATGCGGCCGTGCTGCCGGAGTACCTCATCGAGATCACGGAGCTCTGGGCCGAGCTGATGCGGCCGGCTCTGCGGGATGAGGACTTCGCCGTCGAGAAGAACGTCATCAAGGAAGAAATCGCGATGTACCAGGACACGCCGATGTTCGATGTCATGGACCGCTGTCGGAGCCTGCACTTTGGAGTCCACCCGTGCGGCAACAGCGTCCTCGGGACCGTCGAGAGCATCGATGCGCTGACGGCCGAGCAGATGCGCGGGTACTTTGCCCTGCGCTATGCGCCGAACAACATGATCGTCGCGTGCACGGGCAGCTTCGACTGGGATCGGTTCTGCGTGACGGTCGAGACGGTGTCCGGCCGTTGGCAAAAGCAGCCGGTGGATCGCCCGCTGGCCCATTTCGACGGCACCAAGAAAAAGACTCGCACCCAGAAGGCGAATCTCAAACGCGAGCACGTCTGTCTTATGCACACCGGTGTTTCCGCACAGGACCCGCGCCGGTTTGCGGCGTCGCTTCTGAGCATGATCGTCGGCGACGACTATGGGTCCCGATTCTACTGGGACCTGGTGGATAAGGCCCTCGCAGAGGAGGCCTCGATGCACTTCAACCCGATGGACGGCACCGGGATGTTCTACAGCTATCTTCGCTGCGGCACGCCCAACGTCGCCAAGGTCTCAGGCATCGTCGAGAGTATCTTTCGCGACCTGGTGGCGAACGGCGTCCGGGAAGACGAGCTGGTCAAGGCCCAGAACAAGGTCCTCAGCGCCCTGGTGCTCAAGAATGAGCTCCCGATGGGGCGTCTGGTGGACCTGGGCTTCAATTGGATGTATTCGGGCGAGTATCGTTCGATCGAGCAGGACGTGGAGGCGGTCAAGGCGGTTCGGGCCGATGACGTGAATCGGCTTATCCGTGAGATCGACCTGGGCAACTACACCCGGTACTCCCTGGGGCCTGGGATGCAGTCCTGAGAGACGATCTCAAAACGGCGTTCTGACTTGTCATGGTGAGCGAAGTTGGATGGCGATACGGATTTCTGGCGGAGTCATGCTGCTTGAGTTATCATAGGACTGTGCGCGAACAGTAGAAGGCTGTGTTCGTCCGCGTTTACGCGTAGGCATTCAGAGGAGGTTGGTTTCATCGTGGACGAGAAGGACAACAGTACAAGACCGAAACGGGCAAGAGTTCTGCGTGCGGCCGACGTCATGCCGCCATTTGGCAGGCTTCCCAACGGAGCGGGTCCGGAGAGGGCCGAATGCGAGCCATCCAAGCGTACGTCGCAATCTGAAGAAGGCGGCAACCACGCGGAGAGCACCGGCGTGTCCGGCCCGGACGCCAAGCCATCATTGGCCGCTGACGCGGAAATCCCGAAGTACGATCTGGCGGAGAATATCCTGGCCGAGCAGAGACGGGTTGCAGCCAGACGCCGCCGAGCGCCGACTCAGGCGCAGGACGAGCCTCCCGGCCCGCCCGAGTTGAGTGGCCTCAAGCCCTCCTTTTCCGAACTGCCGTCCGAGGATCTGCCCGAGCTCCAGCGAATCGTGGCGGAAATTGTGGCCAGGGACATAGATCGGCTGTGCAGAAGTCCGGACAAGTGGCCGCACACGCGAGAATGACGGCAGAGGCGCTCGATTGACCGCAGACTTGGGGGGCTGTAGTATGTGTCCATCAGGGCGCACAGGCGGGTCGCTGGGCTTGCCATCGGCAGGGGTTGCCCTTCGGCGACGAGTCGGGGCCCAACTTCCAGGAAAGGACTGAGATATGGCAACGTCCAGTTGGCGGCGGTTTTTTCGAACTTCTATCGCGGTCACCCGGGGCAAGATTTCCGTGTTGATTCTGGTTGTCCCCATCCTCATCCTTCTGCTTGTCGTGTTCTTCCCCCGACCAGCCGGTGCAGGCACACTATACCGTGGTTTCCAACAGCCGCCGCCGGAGGCTCGACCCTGGGTCTACTGGTTCTGGCTGAACGGCAATATCACCCGCGAGGGCATCACCGCCGACCTCGAAGCGATGAAGCGCGTGGGGATCGGCGGCGTGCTCATCATGGAGGTGGACCAGGGCGCCCCCGTCGGGCCGATGGATTTCATGGGCGAGCGGTGGCGGGAGCTCTTCCGGCACGTTCACGCCGAAGC
>DCUI01000122.1 GCA_002327785.1 Phycisphaerales bacterium UBA2218 | reverse complement strand
GCCATGCCCAGCGGGTAGTCAATGTTGACGATCAGCGCGTCGCTGTGGCGCAGCAGGGCCATGTCGCTGGCGCTGGCAGGGACGATGCGCGAGTCCATGCGCGCCGGGTCGAGCTTGTTTAGCTCGATGACCTGCGCTTCGATGTCGAAGCCGTGCAGGCTGGGCACGCGGCTGATCCCGGCCTCGGCCTCGGCCTGGCGGCGGCGCGCGTCCACATCGGCCAGGCTGGTGTAGCGCCGCAGCGCATAATAGAGGAAATTGTTCTTATTGTTCAGTTCGTCGCGCACGCGCACATAGTCGTATTCGGCGGTCAGGCCGGGGTCACCCGCCTTCTCCACGAACTCGAAGATACGCTCCTCTTCGCGCAGCGCGAATCCGCTCAGCAGGTTAGGGACAGCGTGCACGTTGCTGGAAATGAAGTAGACCGGGCGATCCTGCAGGCGGACGTGCTCGACGTGCTGGCGCACGTTGAACCACCAGTCGGACGTGGCGCGCTGGTAGTTGATGTAGGTGCCCGCCAGCAGTTGCACCGCCAGGCGCTTGGGGCTGCGCGCGATCTTCTTCAGCGTGGCGATCGTGTCTTTGCCCCAGGCGTCCTGCAAGCGGCTCAGATCATCCGCCGTCATGCCCAGCGCGCGGGCTAGCTCCGCCGTGCGGCTCAGCGAGGAATCGGCGCTGAAGGCGGCCAGGCTCGCCTGGGCCGCCACCGATTGCAGCAAGTCGTGCAGCTTGTTCCATTCGATCTGGTAGGCGACCAGGATCGGGATCAGGTCGTCAATGTCCGAGCCGCTGGCGACGTAGACGGCCAGCGTCTGCTTCCCGTCGAAGGCCATGCGCCGGCGGCGGGCGGGCGCGATCACGCGCTCCCACTCGCCCACGTGCGCGAACCCGTGATCGTGGAAGACGCGGTCGGTCTGGCCCATCACTACCAGCTCAACATCGGCCATGCACGGCGGCAGGCGCATCGCCGCGTAGAACAGCGCCGCCGCGTCGGGCATCGGCGCGCGCGCCCGCGTGTGCAGGGATGAGTTCACCGTCAGGTGCGTCTCAACCAGCGCGTCGAGGTGCACGGCGCGGCTGGAGCGCAGCAGCGAGTAGTAGGTGCGGATGTAGAGCGCGATCTCTTCGCTTCCGGTCTTGGGCACTGAGCGGTCCATAGGCTTCCCGTATGCTCCCTGTCTCGCGCGCGGCGCAAGCGAGCGCCAGACCCACTTCCTGACTGAATCCTACACCGGAATGAGGCCAAACGCGACAGCCACCAGCAGACACAGCGCCAGCCCAGCAACCATCGCCAAGGCCCACACCAGGCGCTCGCGCCACCGCGAATCGCGGCGACGGGGCGGGCGGCGCAGCGGACGGCGCAGGGGCACTTCGGCGACAAGTAGCTGCGCCGGTGCCGGCAGCCCCGCCAGGAGTTGGCCGAGCGCCGCGTCGTACTCCGTGGAGAAGTCCATCACCGTCGCCCGGCTCAAGTAGCGCGGCAGGTCGCCGGGCGAGCGCAGCAGCACGAAGGTAGGCGTGCGCCGCCTTCCGGCCAGAATTCCCTCGTGGCGCATCCCGACGCGACGCCCGCGCGCCGGGTCGAGGATCATCAGCACGGCTCCCGCCGCGCGAATGGCATGGCGAGTCTCGGCGGCCCAGGCCATCGTCCCCCGCGCCGCGACCGCGTCCACGAACACAACATAGCCCGCCGCCTGCAGGTCGTCAACCAGGCGGTGGGCGAAGTCGTAGTCGTGATCGGGGTAGCTGACGTATAGGTGTTGCATCCCGCGTCAGAATTGGGCGAACTTCTCGACGAAGTAATCGGGGTTGAGCCGCTCGCCGGTTGCGTGCTCCAACCCGTCATTCCAGGGCATGGTGTTGCCAACGGCGAAGATACGCTCGCAGAAGAACTCGCCAGCCGCCCGCCGCCCGACGATGCCACCGGCGTGCTTGCGCAGCCAGTCTTCCCACTGGAAGGACATCATGCGCCCCAGCAGGTAGTTCTGGTAATACGCCGGGACCAGCGCGATATGGTACTTCGTCGCCCAGTCCGGCAGTGTCTCGCGCCCATCCGGCCTGTTGAGCAGTTGGTAGCGCTGGACCAGCTCCCACCACAGGGCGTCCAGATCGCGCGACGGATCTTCGTACAGCAGGCGCTCGAAGTTCACCACGACCAGCACCCAGCGGGCGAAGATCAGCTCTTGCAGGCGCAGCCGCCGGAAGCCCGCCGCCCCTGCCCGCGCCGCTTCCGCCGCGTCCGCGCCCAGCACCTGCTCGTGCCACTCCGGGTCGAGCGTCTCGGCGCCCATCAGCATAGCCATCGCCTCGGTGGTCAGGATGTGCGGGATGGTCCGCAGCAGCCAGGGCAAGTCTTTGGGAATGTACTTGTCGTACACACCGTGGCCCAGCTCGTGCAGCAGCGTCTCCATCCAGCGCAGATTGGGCTTCAGGTTGCACAGGATGCGCACGTCGCCCTCACGGTCAATATGCGTGCAGAAGGCGTGCTGGTCTTTGCCCTCGCGCTCGTAGAGGTCGCTCTTGGCCAGGATGGCCTCGACGGGCAGGCCGATGCCCAGGTAGAACTCGGCGGCCAGCTTCTCGATGTTCTTGCCCTCATAGTAGACGTCCAGGTCCAGATCGTAGACCATCGGCGTTTCCTGGAAGAACGGGTCGTGGTAGTGCCACGGCATGAGTTTCTCGGGCCGGACGCCGTACCTGGCGGCCAGGATGCGGTCCAGGTCGGTCTTGACCTTGCGAAACGGCTCGTTCGTCAGCTCGTATAGCTCCGCAAAGATCTTGTCGAGCTCCTTTACGTCCTGCTCGCCGGTGGCGAGCGCCATTGTGTGATAGTTCGGAAAGCCGAGCTTGCGGGCGGCCTGGTTGCGGAGCCTGACCAGTCGCACGATATCGGCGGCCACTGCTTCGCCCACCTGCTTGCTGGCCAGCCATGCCTGCTGCCGCTTGGCCGAATCCGTCTCGTCCTTGAGGATCTGCTTGATCTCGTTGTCGGTGACCTTGCGGCCGTCGATACTGCCGCGGAAGGTGCTGAAGTTCTTCTCGATCTCGGTGCCCAGCTCGACGATCTGCTTGAGCCGGTCCGGGTCGATCTGGTTCGACAGATAGGCGTTGTAGAGCACCGTCAGTTGCCGAGCCATGAGCTTGCCCTTGACCTGCCCGGAGTCCTTGAGATCCCTCAGGAATGCGAAGTCCTTCGGATCGCTGTAAATCCGGCGGATCTGCAGCGTCAACTCGCTGGAGCGGCCGTACGCATTCGAGTCGCCCGTCACGGCGGCATCCCACCAGGCCAGATTCGCCTGCTTCTCCAGCGGCTTGATCTTCTCGACGTGTGCCGCAATGAAATTCTTCAAGGCCTTCTCCTTCGCATTGGCCGCATCCCCGCGCGGCGCGATCATCGTCAGGACCAGCGCCGCTGCAATCAACGGATTCTTCATAATCACTGTACCCCCTGATATCAATGGTCTTCCCTTCCAGGCTACACGATGCACCCCATCGACAGGGCCAACCTGCCCCGTGCCACGCACGGCCATTTTCTTTCTTGTCATCCTGAGCGCAGCGGAGAATCTGGGCTGTGAATGAATCGCAACCCTCGGCGGACGCTCACTGCTCATTAGTTGGCCGGATACTTCACTTCACTCGGCATGACGAGGCGCGTCTGCCAACCTTTAACAGCATTCTCTCTTCACCGGCCGGGCCGGTTCAGTTCGCATTTGCGGTTCGATCCGGATACGCCGGCTTGTTCGGCCGCTTCGGCGGATTCTTCTCCAGCAGCTTCAGCACGACGCCGACCGCGGTCTCCAACTGCGGATCGCGGCCCGCCACCAGCTCGTGCGGGACGTTCTCGACCTCGTAGTCCGGATCGACGCCGTAGCCCTCGACGGCCCAGCCATCCTCCTCGAACATCCCAAACGTCGGGGCCGAGACATAGCCGCCGTCGATCAGTTGTGGATTGCCGCTCATGCCGACCAGTCCGCCCCAGGTTCGCGTACCCACGAGCGGCCCGAGTCCTGCCTCACGGAAGTAATACGGGAAGGCGTCGCCGCCGGAGCCGGACCAGCCGTTCATGATCATCACCTTGGGTCCGGTGTGCGAGAGCGACGGCGTCTGCCAGTCCCGGTGATCGCGCCGGGCCCAGTAATTGTAGACCGGGCGATTCAGCAGCTCGATGAACCGGTCGGGGATCTGGCCGCCGCCGTTGAACCGCTCATCGATGACCAGGGCGTCCTTGTCGAACTGCGGCCCGAACTGGCGGACCAGCTCGTTCTGGCCGTTCTGGCCCGTATCGGGCACATAGATGTATCCCACGCGGCCCTGCGTCGCTTCTTCCACCCGACGGCGGTTGCTTTCGATCCAGGCGAGATTGCGGAGCCGGAACTCGCTCGACATTGGCTGGACCAGGATTTCGTTGGCGTCATTCACGTCCGGCGTGCGACTGACGGTCAATCGCACGACCTCGCCCGCCAGGCCCTGGAACGCAGCCCAGGGATCGATCGAGGGATCCACCGGCCGGCCGTTGACCGCCAGCAGATAATCGCCTTCATTCACTTTCAGGCCCGGCGCCCGCAGGGGCGAGCGTGTCTCGGCATCCCAGGCTGCTCCCTCGTAGATCTTACTGATGCGATAGGCGTGGTTCTTTTCGTCCGGCTCGAAATCGCAGCCGAGCAGGCCGACGGAAAGGCTCCCCGGCCGCTCGATGTCCCCGCCGCCGACGTACGTGTGCGAGCAATTCAGCTCGGCGATCATCTCGCCGATCACATAGTTGAGGTCTTCGCGGTCCACCACATACGGCAGCAGGGCCCCGTACCGTTGCTTCATCGCCTCCCAGTTCACGCCGTGCATGGCCGGATCGTAGAAGTAGTCGCGCTCGATCCGCCAGGCTTCGGTGAACATCTGACGCCATTCTTCTCGTGGGTTGATCCATGCCTTGAGGTTGCCCGAGGCGATACGCCCGTCGCCGGACTTCTTGTTCTCGCCGACGTCGATGATGCCATAGGTGCCACCGCTCCGGTAGAGAATCTTCTTGCCGTTCGCGGAGACGGTGTAGCCGTCGATCCCGTCGATGATGGTCTTTTCCTCGCGTTCCTTCAGATCGAAGTAGAGCAGCCGCCCCGCGGGCTCGCCGCCCCTGCGGGCCCCTCGCGGCAGGCGGCGAACAAAAAGCAGCTTGCCTTCGACGCTGTCCAGGCCGCCGAGATGGCCGGCCTGGATTGGCAGCTCGACCACGCGGCCCTCAATGCCGTCGAAGTCGATCTTGATCGGCTCGGGCTTTTTCTCGTCCTTCTTGTCCTTCTCCTCCTTCTTGTCGCCCTCGCTCTTATCTTCATCGGCCTTCGTCTCTTCACCGCTTTTCTGATCTTCTTCTCCACCGGCACCGTCCTCGGCCTGCTCCTTTTCCGCTTCGCTTTCGTCCTTCTTTGGTTCTTCCTTCTTCTCTTGTTCCTTCTTCTCGTCCTCCTTCTCCTTCTTGACCTCCTCCTCGTCGCTGCGCGGGGCCAGCGGCGACTCGACGTCCTTCCTGAGCGTCACCACGTAGAGCTTCGTCGATTCAGGGTAGATCCATGTGGCGTCCATGTCGCCATAGAGTGGATCGAATTGCCGGTTGGAGGTGAAGAACAAGTATTTGCCCTCGACGTCGAAGACCGGATTGGAGTCGTCATAATAATCGCCCGTGATCTGGCGGACCATTCCGTCGTTGGCGTCGCAGATCATGACGTTGCCGTTGCGGTTGGCCCCCCGTTTGGCGTAGGTCAGCCACCGGCTGTCCGACGACCAGGAATACGAGCCCATGTTGAACCATTCGTCCTTGTCGATGAATTTCGGCTCTCCGCTATCGATATCGACGATGTACAGGCTCCCGGTCTTGTCGCTGAAGGCGACCTTTTTGCCGTCGGGCGACCAGAGAGGCCGATAGCGAAACACCAAGCCGCCCTTGGTGACCTGCTTTTCCTGGCCTGTGCCGTCGCCGGGACGCAGGTATAGCTCGTACTCGCCCGTCCTGTCGGAGAAGTACGCGATGTGCTTGCCGTCGGGCGACCAGGCGGGGTCGCGCTCGGCCACGCCGGAGGTGTTGGTCAGGTTCCGCACGCTGCCGTGCTTCTCGGGGACGGTGAACACCTCGCCTCGGGCCCCGAACAGCGCCCGTTTGCCGCTGGGCGACAGGGACCAGCTCTCGATCCGATTCGAGACGTTCTTGAGCTCAGCCCGAATCCGGGGAAGGTCATCCGGGACCCGGATGCTCAGGGGTTTGGAGGTCTCCGTCGCCAGATCGAGCAGGTGCAGGAGACCGCCGTTCTCGAAGACGATGGAATCGGGCCCGATGCTCGGCCACTTCACGTCGTACTCGGTGAACTTCGTGACCTGCCGGGTCGCTTTCGTCCGCAGATCGTAGGCCCAGATATTGAGCTTGCGCTGTGTGTCCCGGTCGGAGAGGAAATAGATCGTGTTCTCATGCCACATGGGCACGGCGTCCGTGCCGGGGAAGTCCGTGAACTTCTCCGACGTGTTGTTGACGAAATCGTAGAGCCACAGGTCACTGGCCATGCCGCCCTGGTAGCGCTTCCACGTGCGGAACTCACACGAGATGAACTGGAACGCCATCCGCAGCCCGTCGGGACTGAAGCTGGCCAGCTCCGCGTAGGCCAGCGGCAAGGTCTCGGGCAGGCCTCCCGCGATCGGCTGCTTGAAGAATCGGTTGAACCGCCGGGACGGGCTTTTCATCATGGAGCGGTACAGGATGCTCTTGCCGTCGGGGTACCACTCGACGACGCTGTCGCTGTCCGGGTGGTGCGTCAGTCTCGTGGGTGTGCCGCCATGGGCGGGGATCGTGTAGACGTCCGTGTTGCCGTCGTAATTGCCGCTAAAGGCGATGATCGCCCCGTCCGGGGAGAACTTCGGGAGCATCTCCTGGCCCTTGGGCGAGCTGAGCCTGCGAGCGGTGCCGCCGGCCTTGGGCACGATCCAGAGGTCGCCCGCGTAGACAAAGACGATCTCGTTCTGGCTCACGTCGGGGAACCGCAGCATCTGCGCGTCCGGCGTGTGGGTCGATTCCGCTGTCGCGGCGGCAAACCCGACCGCCGAGGACAACACAACTGCGATTGACGCCAATACGTATCTCATCGTACCTCCTAACTCCGCGTAACAAGTGCCCATGCACGGAAAACGCCGAGCCGGCATCCTATCAGCTTTCCAGAGGCAAATCAAGGGCGCCGGCGGACATAGAGGCAAACGAGGTTCGCTTCCATTACCCAGATGCTTCGCTTCATTCAGCACGACAATTCGGGACGTCCTTGCCGGAAGAACCGGTCACGCCCGCAGCTCCCGGGTCAGGACAGGACAGCCCATGTTCTGACCCCGGTGCCCGGGCAAATGCAGGTCAACAAGCCCCGGTGAATGCGGGCGATCCGCACTTTTGTTTGCTCCGGGCCGGCATCGGAATTACTATGGCGGCCGTTGACGGTTAATTTCAGGAGCAGACAGGACAACCATGGCCCAGCGCGAATACCTTACCGCACCACTGCCGACGAAGAAACTGCCCTCGGGCATCCCGTACATCCTCGTCAATGAAGCCGCCGAGCGCTTTGCATTCTACGGGATGAGATGCATCCTTGTATTCTACATGACGCACTACCTGGTGAATGCCGCCGGGCAGGCGGATGTCATGACGGGCGAGCAGAGCAAAACCTGGTTCCACCTGTTTGTTTCGGCGGTCTACTTCACGCCGTTGCTGGGCGCCTTGATTTCCGACATCTGGCTGGGCAAGTTCCGAACGATCATTCTGTTCTCGCTCATCTACTGCATCGGGCTGCTGGCCCTGACGGTGGACCACACGCGACTGGGACTCGGCCTGGGGCTGGTGCTGGTGGCGCTGGGATCGGGCGTGATCAAGCCCTGCGTCTCGGCCAACGTCGGCGATCAGTTCGGACGGACCAACAAGGACCTGATGTCGAAGGTGTACAACTGGTTCTACTGGTGCATCAATCTCGGCGCGTTCGTGTCGAACCTGCTGATTCCGGAATTGCTGCATCGCTATGGCCCGACGGTGGCCTTCGGGGTGCCCGCCGGGATGATGCTGCTGGCGACCCTTGCGTTCTGGCTTGGCCGCCGGCGGTACGTACACATCCCGCGGGCCGGATATGGGTTCGTCAAGGAATGCTTCAGTGGCGAAGGGCTGCGCGCCATCGGCAGACTGAGCATCATCTACCTGTTCATCGCCCCGTTCTGGGCGGTCTACGATCAAATGGATTCGGCATGGGTCCTGCTGGCCGAGAAGCTCAATCGCAACTGGCTCTGGCACGACTGGAAGCCGAGTCAAATCGTCGCGGCCAACCCCATGCTGATTCTTCTCCTGATCCCGGCATTCTCCTATCTGATTTATCCGGCCATCAACCGGGTCTTTCGCCTGACGCCCCTTCGCAAGATCGGCATCGGGCTTTTCCTGGCCGCCTCGCCGTTCATTATCTCGGCGATCATCGAGCGCAGCATCAACGCCGGCAACACGCCAAGCATCGGATGGATGTTCCTGGCCTACGTGTTCCTGACCGGCGCGGAGATCATGGTCTCGATCACGCCGCTGGAGTTCTCCTACACGCAGGCCCCCAAGAGAATGAAGTCGTTCATCATGGCGGTGTTCTTCCTGTCGATCTCGCTGGGGAACGCCTTCACGGCGGTGGTCAACGCCTTCATCGAGAGGCCGGATGGCACGAGCAGGCTGGAGGGCTCGAGCTACTACCTGTTCTTCGTCGGCATCCTGTTGGCCGCGGCGATCCTGTACGTCCCGGTGGCTCGACGCTACCCGGTGAAGGACTACATCCAGGACGAAGCCCCGCCCGCGTAGGGCGCGCCACGCGCCGTTGGGCCTGCACAACGCGCGTTTTACACCGATTTTACTTCGATCCCGCGCGACGATAGGTTACGATCGGCGTCCACAAAGGCAGATGGATTGACGGCCTCGATGGGGTATTCGTACAGGGGCCGGTCTGAGGCATGTCACGTGGAATCGAGTGAGAAAGGCAGGGAGACGCAATGAACGGGAAGAAGCACGTCAAGAGCATTGCCATCATGTCGTTCGTGTTCGGCGCGGTGGCGTCGGCCCAGTCGTCGCTGACGATCTACAATCAGAACTTCGCGGTCGTGCGGGAACGGCTGCCCCTGGATCTGAAAGCAGGGACCAACGAGGTCCGCGTGACGGATATCACGGCCCACGTCGAGCCGGACTCGGTGATCCTCCGCGACCCACAGGGCAAACGGGCCATTCAGATCCTCGAACAGAACTACCGGGCCGACCCCATCTCGCAGGGGCTGCTGCTGTCCCTGTACGAAGGCAAGCAGATCGACTTTCTTGTGCGAAAGAGCGACGGCAAGGATGAAATCGTCCACGGACGGATCATCCGCAGCGGTTATGTGCCGCACCAGGCGGGCATGGAGCGCTACGGCCGGCAGTACGCGATGACACAGTCCGCCTACGCCTACGGGCCGGCCGGCCAGCCCATCATCGAGATCAATGACAAGCTGCGGTTCAACCTGCCGGGCGAGCCTCTGTTCCCCTCGTTGGCGGACGACACGATCCTCAAGCCCACGATCCACTGGCTGCTCGAAACGGACCGGGCGGGCAAGCTCGACGCCGAGCTCAGTTACGTCACCGGCGGCATGAGCTGGGAGGCCGACTACAGCATGCTCGCTCAGGACACCGACGACGTGATCGACGTAATCGGTTGGGTGACCATGGACAACCAGAGCGGCCGGACCTTCGAAGATGCCAAGATCAAGCTCATGGCCGGCGACGTCAGCAAGATCCAGCCGCAGGACAGGTATGACTACGAGAGTCCGATGTCCTTCAATCGAGCCTTGGGCGGCTCGGCGCCCGTCTCCGAGAAGGCATTCGAGGAGTATCATCTCTACACGTTGAATCGTTCGACGACGCTGCACGACCGGGAGACCAAGCAAGTCGAGTTCCTGCGGGCCGAGGACGTTCAGTCCCAGCGGTTCTACGTCTACGATGGGCTCAAGGTGGACCAGAATCGCTACCGCGGCTACAACGATCTTCGCCATGAGCGCGACTACGGCACGCAGAGCAATTCCAGGGTCTGGGTGATGAAGGAGTTCAAGAACTCCGAAGACAACCACCTGGGGATTCCGCTGCCGAAGGGCCGGGTGCGGTTCTACCGCCGGGACGACGACGGCCAACTGGAGTTCACCGGCGAGAACCTGATCGGCCACACGCCTCGCGATGAGACCGTCCGCGTCTACACGGGCGACGCCTTCGACCTCGTCGGCGAGCGGCGCCGGACCGACTATGTCATCGACAGCCGCGGCGACCGGCTCGATGAATCCTTTGAGATCAAGCTCCGCAATCGCAAGGAGCAGGGGAGCGTCGAGATCCGCGTGGTCGAGCACCTGTACCGCTGGGTCAACTGGGAGATCACCGAGAAGTCCGACCCCTTCGTCAAGAGCGACAGCCAGACCATCGAGTTCCGCGTCCAGGTCCCCGCGGGCGGAGAGAAGGTCATCACATACAGAGCGCACTATACCTGGTGATCTCGCGAATCCTCGATGTAATTGCCCGGATTATTCCCGCCGACCGCTTGACAGGCGCTTGCCGGTGGGCTACTTGGGACATACACTATGTGCTTTTGAAAGGTGATCCGTATGCTCAAGAACGTTCCGGCGATTCTTTCGCCCGAGTTGATGAAGGTCCTGATGGAGATGGGCCATGGCGACGAGCTCGTCCTGGCCGACGGCAATTTCCCCGCCGCTTCGGTTGCCCGGCGGCTCGTCCGCTGCGACGGCCATAACGTCCCGGAGCTGCTGGAGGCCGTCCTGAAGTTCTTCCCTCTCGACACTTTCGTGGAGCAGCCCGTGGCCCTGATGAGCGTCGTCCCCGGCGACAAGACCAAACCCTCGATCTGGGACACCTACCGCACCATCGTGAAAAACAGCGGCGAGCGGTTCTCGGACTTCGAATTCGTCGAGCGGTTCGCGTTCTACGAGCGGGCCAAGAAGGCCTACGCCGTCGTGGCAACCAGCGAAAAGGCCCTCTACGCCAACGTCATCCTCAAGAAGGGCGTTCTTTGACGCGCCCGCTTCGGGAATCCGCCAACAATCAACAACCCCACCCTTCCGCCGGCGATTTCCGACGTTGACACCCACTTCCGGAGGTGGTAGAATGGGTAAATCCGGTGGTGTGGGCCGTCCTGTGGCGGAAGAGGGTGGATCCCCCCCATTGCACCAGGAGAACGGAACAGTCCTGCGACGGAGCGCATCATGTTGATGATCGACGAGTGAAAAATGTGTGAAAAATGTGTAAGTGGGTGTGCGCATAGAGCGCGAGGAAGGACAATAAGGAGCTATAAGATGCGTAAGAACAAGGGGTTTACGCTGATCGAGCTGCTGGTGGTGATCGCCATTATCGCGTTGCTCATGTCGATCCTGATGCCCGCCTTGAACCGAGTAAGGAAGCAAGCGAGAACGGTGGCCTGTCTGGCAAACCTGAAACAATGGGGGCTGATGTTCTCGATGTACTGTCAGGACAACGATGGGTATTTCTTCACAGGCGAGTTGCAGGGGGCCCGCAACAATGTCACCGCCACAATCGAGGGGGTGACCCGGGTCCGAAACATAGGGTCCGGCGGATTCTGGCGAATTATCATGGCGCCGTACTCCAAGGATGTCTCAATGTGGCTGTGCCCACAGGCAGTGAAACCACGCCCAACGGGAGGCATTCCCTCTGGCGGATGGGCATACACGGCATGGGAGACGGACGGCGACACGGGCAGCTACGGTCTGAACGGCTGGATTCTGAATATCAAGGCATCGAAGAGCGCTGGTAACCGAACGAATGGTTGGGGTCGTGCCGACAACGATGCGTTGGGCAGACCTCGCCATTGGGGCGCGCCGTCGAGCCAATACGCCAATGAGACACCTGTATTCACCGGCAGTTGGTGGGTGGATTCGTGGCCGCTGGATACCGATCAGCCGCCGCAGACGGAGAGTGGACCCGGAGACACGCCCGGCAGCAATGAAATGAACCGCGTCTGCGTGGACCGTCACAATGGGTTTGTGAACTCGCTGTTCGCCGACTGGACTGCTCGCAAGGTGGGCATGAAGGAGCTCTGGACCCTCAAGTGGCATCGGACCTACAACACCAACGGCATGTGGACGAAGGCGGGCGGCGTGGACCCGTCAGCCTGGCCGCAGTGGATGAGGCTCTACAAGGACTATTGATCGACCCCGAACCAGAGATGTTTTTCGCTGGGTTGCGGCGAGAATCGCAGTTCCCATCTGAGTTGCGCTCGGGTGGGAACTTTTGTTTGGGCCTGGGGGTTGTTCCTACTGGCGGGCTCGGGCGTTGATCAGGGCGGCCAGCAGAATGTGCCGGAGCCTGTCGAGGCTGAGACTGTCGAGATAGCTGTCGGAGAAGTCGAGCTTGAACCGGCCTCGGAAGTCTTTGATCCGTCTCTTCAGTTCATCCCTGCCCAAGGCGGCGATGGAAACCACGAGTTGTTCGAACTGTCCCTGCGAGCTCACGGTTTTGACCTTGTGAAAAGGTGATAATCGTCCAAGTCGACCCGTCGCGCCGAATCTTCGTGACCGCGCAAAAACGCAGCACGAGTGACGCAACCCGAAACACGGATCGCACCGGAGCTATCGGATGGGCCGACGGGAGGCTTGCGGGAAAAATCGCCCGTCCTGCAATACCCGCCGGAATTCGGCGATTATTGGGCCGGAAATTTTTTGTTCGGCCCCACGGGGTCTGATAATCTGTCGCCATGAAGACAAATCAGCTTGATTATGAACTACCGTCCGAGTTAATCGCCCAGGACCCTGCTGAGGTGCGCAGTGAATCACAACTGCTCGTCATGGACCGGGCATCGGGCAGCCTGACCGACAGCCGGTTCAATCGAATCGCCGATTACCTGTGTCCCGGTGACTGCCTTGTCTTAAATGATACGAAAGTCCTGCCGGCAAGGTTCTTTGCGCGACGCTCCACAGGCGGCCGGCTCGAAGCGTTGTTCCTGTCGGAGACCCGGGCCTCCGGCCTCTGGCGGGTCCTGCTCAAGGGCGTTCGCAAGCTCAAGTCCCAGGAGTCCATCCACCTCCTCGACGGCCGGCAGCGGGACTACTGCACCGCCAGGGTGCTCGAAAGACAAGGGGAAGGCGTGTGTCTGCTGGAGCTCGACGTCAAGGCCGCCGCCGAGGCCGTGCTGAATGAGATTGGCTTTCCCCCGTTGCCGCCCTACATCCGCCGGGACTGCGACTGGTCGAAGGCCGAGAGCGACCGCAAACGATATCAGACGGTCTATGCCCGCGAAAGCGGAGCGGTGGCCGCGCCGACCGCTGGCCTGCACTTTACCGAGGAACTCCTTGGCCGATTGAGTGACTTGGGCATCCGGCTCGCCTGCGTGACCCTGCACGTCGGGGCCGGGACGTTCAAGCCGATCACCGTCGAGAACGTCGAGGATCACGAGATCCACCCCGAGTGGTACCGGATCGATGCGGCCGGCGCCGACATCATCAACGCCGCACGCGACGCGGGCGGACGGATCGTCGCCGTGGGAACGACCGTGATGCGGGTGCTTGAGACAGTCGCTCGCGAGGGCCGGGTCTCAGCCTGCGAGGGCACGACGAACCTGTTCATCCTGCCCGGCTATGAATTCACGATCGTGGACGCCATGATTACGAATTTTCACCTGCCCCGGTCCACGCTGCTGGCGCTGGTAGGCGCGTTCGCAGGAGTAGAGCGGATGCTCGCCGCCTATCGCCACGCGATCGAGCAGCGATACCGCTTCTACTCCTACGGCGACGCCATGCTGATCCTATGATCGTTCGTAGTGACGTCGCAATGATGCTCTGTAGGCAGCCTGATTCGAGCAGATTTGTACTTGGAGGGGTTCATGCGTGTCGCTTTCGTGTGTCCCTGGACGGTTGCGATGGCCGCGGTTGTCTGGACAGGCGGATGTCGATATGTGTTGACGACCACGCCTGCCTTTTCGGAGAAGTCGGGCATCCGGTGGATCGACCCGAACGATGCTCCCTTCGTGGTCGTGGAGCCCGACGCGGTCGCCCCAAACGCCTCGGGGGTCGCCAAGTGGAGACCGATCCGAATCACAACGGGCGCGAGCACCGGCCAACCATACCAAGTCCGCGCCGACGCGCTGCGATTCCATGTGAGCGGCAATACCTATATCCCCCTCACGATGCCCGGCGGCCGGAAGTATTGGGCCCTGGTGGATACAGGGTTTGCCCACTACTTCTACGTGAATGATATCCTCGTTCGGGAGTGCGACCTGGCCGTCTACCCGCTGGGCGGCAATCGCGCCACGCGTGCTCCCACCGGGCTGTGCGAAATCCCCGCCCTGAGGCTGGGGCAAGTCATCATCGAGTCGCCACCGTGGTCCTGGACTTTCGCAAGAATCGGATCTGGATCCGCAGGTTCTGATCCGTCCTGTCGTCCGGCAACCAATCCACACGATGCTATAGAACCCGCCGGACCCCGGGCAATTGCCGGATCAGGGACGATCTACCCAAAGACGTCGGTATCCGCGTCAGCCACTGCCGACGGTAAGCAACGATACCCAGGATGAACATGGCGATATACTGCGGGAAGAACGGGAATTGGAGGTTCAAAGGCTCGTAGGACCAGCCGATGGGCTTCCACAGACGCACGAGGAAAGACACAATCGCCAGGAACATGGTCAGGACTGCCAGGTGAATTGCTCCCGGCATTCTGGTTCCTTCGGCGGACGACGGACTTGCTGCCCGATTCGCCGGCCGCCAGATCACGTAGACGATGCTGAATAACAGCAGGGCCGCCACGAACCACAAGGGGCCCCTACCGATGCGGGACACCAGGAAACACTTCGGCGATGCCGGAGACGAACGCCTCCTGCGTATCGCTGATCCACCGGAATCAGAGTCCACTCCTTGAACGACGTCCGACTCGCCCATTGGTATCGCAGGACAGTAGTCCTCATTCGGCACTAACGTCCTGTCGCCCCTCTTCAACCAAAACCCTTAGCCTTTATGCGGATCATTGTCTTCATTGATGGGGGTGGAAGAGAACGTGTGCCCGCAGTGAGCCAAACTCCGGCCGACGAATCGGCATCCCGGCCTCTGCCATTTGCCCCAATCCGCATTGACGGCCTCGAGGTCCCGCCAGCAGCGATGGTGATCGCCTCAGTCACGGCGTCGTATAGAAAGTAAATGACATATCCATAGGCTCGCCCGCAGCATCGTGAAGCAGTTCGCCCACGGGCCCCTGGTCGGCAATGGACAGACGGTGTGCCGTATTGCCGAAACGGTGCTCGTGATTGGCCCAGCCCCACGGGTAGTTGACCTCGTCGGCCATGGCCCGGTAGACGGCTATGATGCTGAACCAGTAGATCTGATCGTTCTCCTGCCAGAACCATGTGTCGCGAGGCAGACGCACTGCATAGCGGAAGACCGGTTCATTCGGCTCGCCGCGTGGGTACTGGTCATAGCCCACGAAGACCTCGTCGTAGTCAAACGCCTCGTGCTGCCAGACCAGTTCCCCGGGATGGTCGCGCGGAATCTCGTCGTTGGCCGGCGCGTTGATCCGGAACGATAGTTGGAAGTAATCGGGCCGTCGTGGTTCTGCCGTCGGGTCACACCGGCATGCCTCGTAGCCGTAGCCCAGATAGGAGCCCTGCCACGCCACGGCAATCACCGGAGCCTGCACGTAGTCGCCAAGCCAGTCGTCGGCTACTCGCCGGCTGATGTGTACGACGCCATTGGGATCCTCGACGCCAAACGATGCGTAGTCGTCATAGTGCGGCCAACCGCGAATGCCTGTGAATGGTTGGTCCCATTTGACCCACGGCTGCTCCGTCAACAACTCAAAGCACAGATCGAATGCCTGGCTCTGTCCACAGAGGGCGGACTGTTCGACGGGGGTAATCCGGCCGGGAAACAGCCGCTCCTCGCTCGTGGGCCAATCGCCCATGATCGCCGGCATCACGGCGCCGTCGCGCCATGTGTGCGGCCGCGTCATCCAGCCCCACTGGTTGATAGGTTCCGCATTCGGCGGATAGACCGCCGTGATGCTGATCCAGTAGATGCCGTCGTTGCTCGCAAACTCGGCCTGGTGGAACCATTCTTCCGGCTCCAGTTGCAGCTCGTAGACGAACGACATCTCCGGGGAGGAAAGGGGGAAGACCGTATCCGAAGACCAAGTAGATCTGCGAGATGGACCGAGTCGATCTGCATTTCTCTGTCTCCGGCCCCGCCTCCACACCCTCCTATCCCAAGTAGGATATTGCGCTGGCCCGGCGAAGTCAAAGCAATTCACATTTGGCTCGCAGCGAGAAATTGGATCGGGCGGGAACGGAAAACTGCCGTGTGTAAACGCTTCACCGGCAGAGCTTCAACTTTTGACATCCCGGTCGAGCTGCGGATTGATCCGATGGCCGAAAGATAGATGGCGAGCGGAGCCCGCCTTTTGGCTTGTCCGAAAGAACGAAACAAAAGAGGAACAAGAAGGAGGGCAGGCCGGCAGGAGCAAGGGCTATACAGTCAGACAAGAAATCGATTTCATTCAAAATGAAGTCAAGAATCTTGATCTGCACGATAGGTGTGATACCCTGTTGGAAATGAGGCTCAGCAGCGTAGCTGAGCAGATTCAAATGGAAAATACCGGATTCAATCAACCGTGATTCCAGCACGACATTCATCCGGTGTTGCAGTTCATTCAGGGGGATATGCTATGAAAATGGCAGTTCAAGTTCTAACGATGGCAATGGTCTTGGCAGGCAGTCAATTATTATATGGTCAGGTGAATGAAACGCCGCCGCCGGTTCCCTCGCAGGAAGACCCGGAGGTCCTGAACCACGGTCCCATTCATGAAGGGTTTGCTCAACCACTTGATCTGGCCCCTCAGGCGGGTATCCTTTCACCGGATGAGCCGCCCGCCGACATCGTCGAGAACCCGGCGGCGGAAAGACCCAAGAGTTTGCAGTATGTCTGGATTCCCGGATATTGGGCATGGGACACGGAACGAACGGACTATGTTTGGGTCAGCGGGTGCTGGAGGATGCCCCCGGCGGGGATGTCGTGGATACCGGGTTACTGGAATAGGGTTCCGCAGGGCTGGCAGTGGGTCGCGGGGTTCTGGACTGCAACCTCACAGGCCAAACGGATTCAGTATCTTCCCCAGCCCCCGGCGATCGTGGATGTCCAGCCGCCCTCCACTGCAGTCGTTACCGGCCAGATTTGGGTTCCGCCCTGTTATTACTGGCGTAACAACGCGTACATTCTCCGGGCGGGGTACTGGCTGGCGCCTCAAAGCAATTGGGTGTGGGTTCCTTCCCATTATGCCTGGACGCCTTACGGGTATGTTTTTGTGCAGGGATACTGGGACTACGTTCTGACCACACGGGGCATTTTGTATGCACCGGTGTATTTCCCACGGCGTCTCCACAGACCGCGTGGATATACATATTCGCTCGGCGTTGTCGTGAATATCGGCAATCTGGAGTTCAGTCTGTTCAGTTCTCCGCGTTATCGCCACTACTACTTTGGCGATTATTACAGCGACTTTTATATCAGCCTTGGAATTTACCCTTGGTTTGAGTTCGGAACACGCCATAGCTGGTACGATCCGATCTATGAACATCGCCGGTGCTATTACCGGCAAACGATTCCGCAGTGGGACAAACACATTCGGCATGAGTATGACCTGCGGCGAGCGGACGCGAGTCTTCGTCCACCGAAGACATATCGTGAGCTTGAATCACGAGCCGCGCAAATCTCCCCAAGACAGCGAAACGATATTCGAATGGTTGAGCCGATTCGGACGTACGCTGAACGCGAGACGGCTCCCATCCGGTTCTCCCGAATGAGCGATAAGGAGCGTCAGAAGATCGTCAGTCATACGAACGAAGTCAATGATTTCCGTCAGGAGCGAAGGCAACTGGAGTCCAGGCAATCCGCGTCAACAACCGTTCGGTCGCCCCAGGAATCCAGAACGTCGGAACGAATCACTACGGAACAGAGCCAGCGTGTTGAAAGCCCCAGGGAGCAAGCCGGACGTGCCAGATCCACCACAACGGAAAGACTAAGCGGGCAAACGCCTTCCGGAAGACAGGTATCTGAAAACCGCAGTTCTTCGGAGAAGATGGATTTCCCCCAATCGCCGATTGCCGGCAGAAGCTCCGGCGGTCTGTTCAGGAAAAACACTCCATCGCGATCGAAACAAGAGGCGAAGATTGAGCAGAAGCCCGGTGGCGGCGCGGAGTCACGAGGCAATAGTGGCGGCGCGGACCGAGGCGGCAGATAGAACTGTCGCGCCTGTCAAGTAGTCGTCAAGCCGCCTTGTAGTAGCTGAATTCGCCTCCCAGCCGCTCTCTGAAAAGGATGGGATGTGGGACAGGGAGAGGTGCCAACGGTCTTCGCCTGTCCGGCGGATCGACAGCAGAGAATCGCCGGTCCGGATCTGAGAAATTGGCAGGCTCTGCGCGTGTCACGAAGGCATGGGTGACGCAGCACATGGAGTCATGCTTCGCGAGTGGGCTCCGTTTCCTGCCGCTTTGAATTCAGCCTGTCCTTTTCACCGATGCACGCGCAGATTGGACCGGGATTGGCGTAGTGCGGGGCTGGGAATTCGGAACAGGAGGATTCTGTGTTTACCTGGCCTTCACCTCCAGAAGCTCCTGTGGGGCGATTCCGTGCTCTGCTGTCCCGGCCGTCTGGCCGGATCGGAGTTGTTGAATCTTGTACCGTACCGCATCGTGCGACCTGCCGATCAGGCGTGAAATCTCTCGCGTGGTGTGGTCCGGAAGCAGGGCCGTGAGCGCTTCGATCTCCGCCTTGGACCAACGAGGTTTCCTTGGAAGTCCTTCCCGGCGCGCCCTCTCCAACAGGGCACGTCGGGTTCGTCCCAGCGTCGCGGACATCGTGTCTGAGGCGGTGTGATCATAGTCCTGCATAAGCGAGCGAATTTCCTCCTCGGTCCATCGAGGTTTCTTGGCGCCGAGCGCACGGGTAATCGTTCTGATCTTCACCGCGGCTACAGTGCGTCCGAGAAGCTCCGCCACCTTGTCATAGGGAAGACTCTTGTGATACTCCGCCAAGAGCCGGTCCCCCTCTTCGCTCCAGAAATCCATCTTGCGGAGCCCGAGCTTCTCGGCTTTCAAGTGGACCGCGTTTCTGGTCCTGCCGATCAGGTCTGCGATCTCTTCATAAGGAGTCGTCTCATACAGCTCCGTGAGCAGTCTCACTTCAGTGTCAGACCAGGGTCTGCTGTTTCGGGGGGCCCTATGTGTGGGATTCTCCTGATGGACCAGCCCGAGACTCCTTGCTTTCCCTCTCACGGCCCATTCGGATCGTCCGAGCCGGAGGGCCAGTTCTCTATCGGAGTGATCGGCGTAGAGTTCGCGAAGAACCGTGGTTTCCTCGCGGTTCCACGGGATGCCGGAACGGTATCTCCTGCGTGTCCTTGCGGTCTTTCTGATTGCCATCATCTTGTTCCCCCCCAAGCAGGCGACAGGGAATTCAAGGCGCATCGCTTCATAGGGGATGCATGTTCCCAACGGCGCACGGAACGCTATTCTTGCCAACACACGACGGCATGGGCGACGACATGGATAGGACCGGACAAATTGTACACCACGAACATGTGGTCCCTGAGCCCTCCGAGCTCGTCCGCTGTGTAGGGAAATCGCATGGGGTCCACGGTGATGTTGCCTTGTGCGTCGCGAGGCAGAGGCTCGCTGCCGACATACAGATGAACCTCCTCCATCGTGTAGTTGCTGTCCATCTCGTACACGACGGTCGCGATATTGGCATGGTAGAAGACATACAGCATACCGACGAGTATCTGCCGATCCGGCTCATACGGGCCGGGGGCAGCGCGGATCTCCAGTTCATGAATGCCATTGTCGAAGGGGCCGTTGGTGTACCCCCAACTGCCGGGATTGAGTTCCGGGATCTGGAATTCGAGGAAGCGCCTCGCACGTCCGCCCGCGAAGGCAAATGCCGTTTCGCACGTCTTCACCGGCGGGACACAGGCGCAGACCGGGCCGATGATGCACAGGTAGCCCGGAGAGACGCCTTTGTCATTTCGGATGTCCTGGCTGCCGGCCTTTGTGGCCGCCAGGACGCGGCCGGTGCCCAGTATGCACCCCTCCTGCAGCACGCTCGTGTCGAAAGTGATGGTGTAGTGGGCGCCGACGTCCAGACTGCCGTCGAACCTGAAACCATCGAGCTGGGTGGGGGGGTCCCAGCCCAGAGGCGTCTGCCCATGAATCCCTTCATCTGAGAAGGATATAGGCGCGTTGTCTCGCGTCGCGCCGACGACGAAATCCCGGAGGGTCTTGCCCTCGGCCAGGCCGGTCATTTGGTGCAGCGCGAGAACCCAATAATACGGCGAGCCGCCGCTGCGGATTCGACGGACCTCGTACGCAAAGGTGGCCAGATCCCCGTTCATTTTGTGCCCGAGAAACTCTATCGCAAAATCATCGTTCGAATCGATCTCGAGACATTCCTCGGAAGCACATCTTGTCTTTTGAACTTGCGGGATGACTCCGGATGTCTGTGTCGTGTCCATTGTGTCATTCCCACCGTACCCCGTTGCTCCTGACGGCAAGAATTGCCTTTCTTGTGCTCAGACACTCCCCCCGCTGCAGACGTGGCCCCCCATAGGCCCCTTTGTTCAGACGCGAGGCACACCGCTTTGGGCCCCCTCGCCGACAGACTTTGCTGCACCTGCCGGTGAGGTCCGCGTGCGCCAGAGCCGTGTGAACCGGCCTTGATAGTCGAAACACACAGTACGCGAACTCCCGTGCCATCAGTCGCAGTGTTGGTACTTCTTAGGAATCGCTACTATAAGGCCACATTGTATTTTATATATCGTAAGTATAATTAAAAAGACCTTAACGATAATGCCAGACAACCAGGGAGAATCTTGGAAGACATAGAGAAACCGCCTGACAAACGTATCAGGCTGGAGACAGTATTTCGGCGTTTTGAAGGTCCGATGCAGGATGGCAAATGTAAAAACCAATGCGGCTGCGCGGGAGCCCCGTCGCAAACTGATAAAAGCTGCCGGTGAAGTTTTCGCCGAGTGCGGCTTGCACGCAGCCACCCTCCAGAAGATCCCCACCCGTGCCGGCGTGAATCTGTGCGATTCCTGCAAGTCTCCGTGGCGCAAGGCGATCACGATCCAGGGAAACTCATCCGACACGTTATCGAATTTGCCTTCGCTGCCCTGGGGATTCCGCTGCGCCGTGGTTTTCATCACCGGAGAAAAGGGAAGAAGTAGGTTTGCCAGCGAAGTGCGAGGTCTCCTCTCCTGTTCTCCCCCATGATGTCTCAGAACCCTCGGTGCGGCGGATAGCCGGCTGTTACGTTCGCCAGTGGAGGAACCGCTTACTGCCGTGCTGGTTTGTGTTGCCGCCGACGGCGTGGAGCGTGAATTCGCCGCCTTGGCTCGTCAACCGGGCCTCGACCCAGCCCACCGGCTGGGCGCCGGTGAAATTGTAGCCCGTGGCGGGGAGGTTGATCAGGTGAATCCCGTCCCGCTGCGAGAATTCGTACCTGTGCGAGTGCCCGAAAATCAGCGCTTTGACCTTCCGGGCGGGCGAGATGATCTCGAACAGCCGTCGCGTGTCCAGCAGGTCGGCCCGGGGCGCGTGATGGCAGAACAGGATCGTCGGTGTCTCATCGCTGGCGCCCAGGTAGGTCTCGAGCCAGACCCGCTGGAGTTTGCCGAGCATGCCGGGGAACGTGTTGACGTACAGGAGCGTGTCGAGAACGATCATCCGGATCGGCCCGGCCATGGCCGTAACGATATGCCTGTCCTCGATCGCGGCGGTGCGCGCGGAGCCCGTGAAGGCGAGGCGGAAATCCTCGCGATGGTCGTGGTTGCCGATGCACAGGTGGATCGGCCGCTCCCGGGCGATCGGCGCCAGCAGCGACTTGAAGTTCTCATAGGCGTCGGCGCTGCCCCTGGATCGGGCCAGATCGCCCGTGATGACGAGGCCTTCGGGCATATCGGCGCCGATCTGGTCGGTGATCTTCCGGAGGTTCTGATAGGTGCAGAAACCCCTGAAACGATACTGGGGATTGCCGTGGATGTGCGTGTCGGACAGGAAGGCCCATCGCGTCGTGTCGTCGCGGGCGTCGCACTCGGGCGGCAGCGAGAGCATCCCGCTCGTGGCAGCCAGGCTCATCGTGAGAAACCGTCGTTTATTCCGTTGCCGCGTCAAAACCTTGAACATCGCGTGCCGCCTCAAAAAAAACCGATACCGCTCGCTTGTGCTCGAGCAATCCCCCTGTGCTGCTCCTGCGGTGATCCTCTTGTACCATAGTCGCAGGTCGTCCGCAAGGGCTTTCCGGACTTTGCAGTGTGATTCACGAGTTTCTGACGCTCTTTGGCTACGATCTCCAGCACAAGTTCTCGGAGCAGCCGTCCAGTTCGCGATTGCCGCCGAGGGCGTGCAAAGTGAACTGGCCGCTCTTTTCCGTGAGCCTGGCTTCCACCCAGCCCACAGGCTGGCTGTCCGACATATTGTACCCGGTCGCAGGCACATTGATCAGATGGATGCCTTTGTACTCGGAGAACCTGAACTTGTGCGAGTGCCCATAGACAACGGCCTTGACCTTGGCGGCAGGCTCGATGATGTCAAACAGGCGTCGCGTGTCCAACAGGTCGATCCTGGGCCGGTGATGGAAGAACAGGATCGTGGGCCGGTCGTCGCACGCCTCCAGGAAGCTCTTCAGCCACGTTCGTTGCGACCGGCCGAGCAGACCCGCCGCCCGGTCAACAAGAAGGCTGTCCAGGACAATCAGCCTCATGGGGCCCGCGACCGCGGTAATGACGCGTTTTTCCTCAACGGTCATGTCGTCGCCGAGGGCAGTCTCAAACACCAGTGAGAAATCATCGCGGTTATCGTGGTTGCCCAAACCGAGATACACGGGCCGCTGCTCGGTCACGGGGGCGAGGAGCGTCTTGAGATTCTCGTAGGCCCCGGTTTGCCCCCTCATCCGGGCCAGGTCACCCGTAACGACGACGCCATCCGGCGGGTCGTAGGCAATCCGTCCGGCGATTTCCAGCAGATTGCGATAGGGATAGAAGCCTCGATAGTGGTTGTCGGGGTCGGGGGCCACGTGCGTGTCGGAGAGGAATGCCCATCGGGTGCATTGATCCCTGTCCTCACCCAGGACCCGGGCCGGACCCAGCGCTGCAACGCCCGCGGCCAAAGCCAGACTGCTTTTGAGGAATTGCCGTCTATTCAAGCTCCGTTCGGAGACATCATACATGGCACATCACCCTTCCCATTGTCGATCGCCGACCGATAGCCGGAGATTCGCGACGGCGCGCGGAATTCCGGACCATCCGTCTGGAGGATCATCGACAAGACAATGCCGACCCCCCGTTAAAATATAGCTAATCTTTCCTCAGGTGAGCGTGAGGCGGCGTGGGGGCAGGGTTTTGCGGTCTTTCACGGAGGGAATCTGCGATTACGTCCGAGAAAAGCAGATGGAATAGGACTTATGAGACGAATGGGACCTATGGGCGAGAGCGCGCCGGCGGCGGTTATGATCGCCAGGAAAGGCCTTCGATTCGCCCATCGAGTTGCGTGTTGCCGGCTACGGCGTGCAGGACGAACTCGCCGCCCTCGGCGGTGAGCCGGGCCTCGATCCAGCCCAGCGGCTGATCGTCGTTGAAGTTGTACGACGTCGCAGGCAGATTGAGCAGGTGGATGCCTTCGAGCTCCGAGGATTTGTACTCGTGCGAGTGCCCGTACACGATGGCCTTGACCTTGCGGATGGGCTTGACGAGGTCGAACAGCCACAGGACGTCGAACAGATCACCGTCGCCGTCGCCGAGCGTATGGTGGAAGAACAGGATCACGGGCTTGTCGTCACTGTCCCGGAGGTATCGCTGGAGCCAGGTCCGCTGCGCCTTGCCGAGCAGTCCCGGCGTCTGGTTGGTGGCCAGGAGCGAATCGAGGAGGATGAACCGGACGGGGCCCGCCTCCACCGTGACGACGTGTTTGTCCTTGATCGCCTGGGCCTGTCCGGGGCGGTCCTCGAACACGTCCAGGAAGACCGCGCGGTCGTCGTGGTTGCCGAGGGCCAGGTACATCGGCCGCTTGCCGACGAAGGGCATCAGCAGTTTGCGGAGGTTCTCGTAGTCGCCCATCTGGCCGGTGAGCCGGGCCAGGTCGCCCGTGATGACGACGCCTTCGGGCAGGTCGGCCGCGAGCTGCGTCACGATCTTCTCCAGGTTGCGATAAGGATAGAAACCTCTGTAGTCGTTCTCGGGATCGGCGGCGATGTGCGTATCCGACAGAAAGGCCCAGTGCGCTCGCTCGTGATTGACGCCGGCGCGGCCCCCGCGCGGGCTCAATGTGATGATCCCTCCCGCCGCCGCCAAAGAGACATTGAGAAATCGTCGCCTGGTCATCCCGTTGCGGTCGAGAACGTCGGACATGCATCTACCCTTTCTGCTGTGACCATTGCATCGTTGCCTGAAGGCCTTCTTGTACCAGAAATTGCCCTGGTGTGCAAAAAGGTTCCGGCTGGAATACGGTCGGGGTTTGGACTCGCGATGGACGGTATGGACGATGTGGGCGGAGGCGCATGGGCCCATGAAATTCATGGCGCCCAACGACCATCAGGGACGACGAGGCGTCCCCGCACGATCCACGAAGGCCCGTCGCGAAATCTTGTGGTACTCGGCTCGAAGGTCTATTATTGTGGCGACTGGGAACATCGGGCCGGAAACGAATAGCTGCTTTGGTTGGATTCGCCCATGGGACTGAATGCCTTCGATATCGGGGTCTTTGTCGCGTTTATCGGTGCCGTCGTCGCGGTCAGCATGTTCAAGAGCCGACGGGAGAAGACCAGCGAGGACTACTTCCTCGCGGGCCGGGGCCTCACCTGGCCGCTGATCGGCCTGTCCATTATCGCCGCCAACATCTCCACGGAGCAGTTCGTGGGCATGAGCGGCCAGGGCGCCGGCAGCGTGGGTCTGGCTGTGAGCAACTGGCAACTGTGCGGAAGCATCGGCATTGTCCTGATCGCGTTCACGCTCCTGCCCCGGTTCCTCAAGGCGGGGATCTACACCATGCCCGAGTACCTGGAATACCGCTACAACTCCACGGCCCGCGCCCTCATGGCCCTGACAACGGTCGTGATCTACGTGGCCGTTCTTCTGACGGCCGTGCTCTACTCCGGCGGGCTGACCCTGAACAAGGTGTTCGATATCAGCCTGACCAAGAGCATCTGGCTCATCGGATCGATCGCCGCGGTCTACACGATTTGGGGGGGGCTCAAGGCAATCGCCTGGGCGGACCTCTTTCAGGGAGGCGCGCTGCTCGTCGGGGGAATTGTCACCTTCTTCCTGGGTCTGCACGCCTGCGGGGGCTGGGAGCAATTCTCCACCGCCAACGCAGACCGCCTTCACATGGTCCTTCCGGCCAGTCACGAGGCCCTGCCCTGGACGGGCGTGGTCTCCGGAATGGGGATCGTCATCCTGTACTACTGCGGCCTGAACCAGTTCATCGTGCAGCGCAATCTGGCCGCCAAGACGCTCCGCGAGGGCCAGTTGGGCGTGATCTTCGCCGGCGGCCTGTGGCTGCTGATTCCCTTCGCCATCGTGCTCCCAGGCATCATGTCCTATCAACTCTACGGCGGCCAGATGCAGTCACCCGACGAAGCGTTTCCCATGCTGATCCGCAACTTGGTCCCCACCGGCCTGCGCGGGTTCATGTTCGCCGCCATCGCCGGGGCGGTCATCAGCTCGCTGGCCTCCATGTTGAACTCCGCTTCCACAATCCTGACGATGGACATCTACAACCGGCTCTTCGACCGCAACGCACCTCAGAATCGCCTGCTGTTCCTCGGTCGTATCACCACGGGGGTTTTCATCGCTGCCGCCTGTCTGTTGGCGCCGCGATTGGCCGATCCGAAGTTCGGCGGGGTCTTCAACTACATCCAGCAGTTTCAAGGGTATATCTGGCCCGGCGTCGTGGCGGCGTTCCTCTTTGGGATGCTGGTTCCCCAGGCCCCCGGCGCCGCCGGCGTGGCCGCACTGGTTTGCGGGCCCATCCTGTACGGGCTGTTCCAGAGATTCGCCCCGGGATTGCACTTCCTGATCCAGGTCGGGGTGGCTTTCGAGCTCGTCCTGATCATCATGGGATTGATCACCTTCTTCAAGCCGCTCGAAGAACCCAAGGTGTTGCCGGTCCGCGAAGGAGTCGAGATGAAGACGAGCGGGGAGGCGAAGCTCGCCGGCGGGCTCGTCTTGGCGGCGGTGGCGGTCTTCTACGTCGTCTTCTGGTAGAAATTTCCAGGAGGCCCATCCGGGTGGCATCGGATGGGTCCAACAGGTCCCATTCGTCCTGTGGCTCTGTTACCAGCCGACGGTCTCTCCGACGCTGGCGGCTGCCCTCTTCCACCACTGAGGATCGCGGAAGTACTGTTTGATCATCATGGCGGTGTTGACGCCGTCGGCGACCGCTGTGATAAGCTGCATGGTCGCCCCGACCCGGCAGTCGCCCGCTACGAAGACCCCCGGCATCGACGTCCGCAGATAGGCGCTGTCGCATCGGATGAAGCCCTGCTCCGTCAGGTCCACGATGCCGCTGAGAAAGCCCGTGTTGGGCACCATGCCGACGAAGATGAAAGCCCCGTCACAGGGGTAGTCCTCCTCCGAGCCGGTCTTGACGTTCTTGAGCCGGACGGACTGGACCCGGCCTTCGCCCTGGATCGCGGTGACGACTGAGTCGTAGTGGATAACCAGATTGCTGTCCGGCTCGCCGACCTTGGCCAGCATCTCTTCCACGAGGATCTTGTCGGCGCGGAACTCATTGCGACGGTGCACGAGCGTCACCTTGCTGGCGTACTTCGCCAGGTGCAGGGTCTCTTCGATGGCTGTATTGCCGCCGCCGACCGAGACCACTTCTTTGTCCCGAAAGAAGGGCCCGTCGCAGGTCCCGCAATAGCTGACGCCCGCGCCGGCGTTGCGGAACTCCTCCTCGCCGGGGACGCCCAGTTTGCGGTAGCTGCTGCCCGGCGCCAGCACGACGGCTCGCGCGATGTAGCGGTCCTCGTGACAGCGGACCTCGATCCGGCCGTCCTCCATCCTCTTGAGGTCCGTCACTTCGCTGCCCGTCTTGATCTCGGTTCCGAAGCTCTCGACCTGCTTTTGCATCTGATCGACGAGGCTCGGCCCGTCGATCCGCGGGATGCCGGGATAATTCTCGATCCGGTCGGTATTGAAGATCTGCCCGCCCGGGATCATCTTCTCCAGGATCAGTGTCCGGTACCGGTCACGCGACGTGTACAGCGCCGCGCCCAGGCCGGCGGGGCCGCCCCCGACGATAATGATATCGTACAAGACATCAGGCATAGGATTCTACTCTTCCACGTATGGTTCTATTTTCCGCTTGAGGTCCGATTCGAAGTTCGGCGTCACCCCTGTGATCTGGTCCACCATCTCGCCGGCTCTGAACAGGAACATCGTGGGGATGCTCATAATGTGATGCTGGGTCGCGATCTCGCGGTTCTCGTCCACGTTGAGCTTGCAGATCTTCAACCGGCCGTCGTACTCATCGGCGATCTTCTCCAGCACGGGCGCGACCATGCGGCATGGGCCGCACCACGGCGCCCAGTAATCCACCAAAACGGGAATATCCGATTCGAGCACTTCGTCTGCAAAGCTCGCGTCGGTCACTTCAATCGTTCTGCCTGCTGCCATCGGTGTTCTCCTTTATCCGTCAAGGGTCCTGCGTCGAGCATGGGGCGCGCACGGACGCGGCAGCACGACGAGGACAGGCGGAATGCGATAGTAAGAGGCCGGACGCGACGTGTCAATGAGGTTTCTCTGTCGCTTCGTGAGTCGGTGTATTCCCGAGGTAGAACAAGGGACCCAGGAGACCGACAGGACCTAAGGATTGACGCGAGTCGGCTGCGCCGCGGCGTTCATTTGCTCGACAATCGCCGGCAGCTCCGAGAGCAGACGAATCCGCCGGGCCCCGGGCGGCGTCGGCTTGCCTGCGTTCGTGTAGGCGTCCTTGAGGACGGCGTGCATCCCGCTCCTTAACGCCGGCAGGATGTCGTTGTCGATCCGATCCCCGACGAAGATGATATTCGCGAGGGGCTCCCCGATCTTGTCCGCGGCGATGCGGAAGATCTCTGAGTTGGGCTTGCGGAAATGGTACTCGTAGGAGTAGAGCTGCACCGGAAAGAATTCAAGCAACCCGAGCTGACTGAGGTGCTTCGCCAGCGAGGCCCGGCTCACGAACGTGTTGGACACGATCCCGAGCTTCAGGCCCATGCGCCCCAGGGTGCTCAGGGTCTCCCGCAGGTCCGGCTCGACCTGGGCGCAGCGGCTGAGGGTCTCGTACCAAAGCCAGGCGAACTCGTCCCACTGCGACGGCGACAGGTGCACGCCCTGCCTGGCCCCCACGGCCTGGAGCACCTCGAGCGAATCGAAGTCTTTGTGCGTGAGGTTCGAAATCAGGTACCTGATCCGCATGCGGACGAGGTTGCAGGCAAAGTACCAGGGGAACCAGGCCGCCGGCTGGCCCAGCTCCTTCAGGAACGCATGCGAGGCCCTGGCGCCCGCCAGAAAGGCTTTCGTCGTCTTGACCTTGCCGAAGTTCAGAATCGTATCGCCGAGGTCAAAAAGAACGGCTTTGATCTCGTCGTGAGCCATAACACCCCGAAGCGGGGAAATCCGAAATTCGAAGCACAAAATCTGAAACAGGCACGAATGACAGAAATCCAAAAACCCAAACGGACTGTTCGACGGACGATTGCGTTTCGGTCATCTGGATTTTGGTTCTTTGAATTTGTTTCGGATTTCCTTCTCGTTGCAGCACTAATCTTTTCTTGCCGGCGGCATCTGGCCCGCAAAGGCCTCGTGAACCCACTGATGCATCTCATCATCGGAGATCGCCGAGATGCGGTCGGCGGCATACTCCGCGTCGATCCGGTCCTTGATCTTGATGATGCGAGGGTCGTGCTTGGCGATCTGAATCTCGTAGTGCGTCTCGACCCAGTGCTTGATGCCGGCGGCTCCCGTCTTGTCGGCAATGGCCACGCCGATGGGCCGATTGAGCAGCGTGTTGGTATCGAAGCAGTTGTAGATCTCTTCGTTCTTGAGCAGGCCGTCGGCGTGGATGCCCGCCCGCGTCACGTTGAAGTCCTTACCCACGAGCGGATAATTCCGTGCGATTTCGAAGCCGAGCTCCGTGTGAGCATAGTGGGCCAGCTCGGTGATCGCGGCGTAGTTGACGCCGGGGACCATGCCCCGAAGTTGCGCGTGCTCGATGACCAGAGCCTCCAGCGGCGGGTTGCCCGTCCGCTCGCCGCAGCCGAAGATGGCCGCATTGGCGGCGCTGCACCCGTAGAGCCAGGCCGTGGCGGCGTTGATCATGACTTTGTGGAAATCGTTGTGCCCGTGCCATTCGAGCTGCGCAGGCTGGACGCCGACCTTGCGGAGGCCCTGGATCAGCTTCGGGATGCTCCGCGGCAGCGCCACGCCCGGCCAGGGCAGGCCGAAACCCAGCGTGTCGCAAAGGCGGATCTTGATCGGCTTGCCGTACTGTTCCGAAATTTTCAACAACTCGGCCGCAAACGGCAGGATGAACCCGTCGTAATCGGCCCGCGTGATGTCTTCGAGGTGGCATCGCGGGAGCACCCCCGTATCCAGAGCGGCCTTGACAATGTCCAGATAGCTGTTCAATGCCTGGGATCGCGTCTTGCCGAGCTTGAGGAAGACGTGGTAATCGCTTGCGGACGTTAGAATCCCGGTCTCCTGCAGCCCGAGTTGGGACACGAGCTTGAAATCGGCGGCCACCGCGCGAATCCAGCCGGTGATCTCGGGGTACTTGTAGCCGCGCCCCTGGCACAGCTCGACGGCTTTGCGGTCCTTGTCCGAGTACAGGAAGAACTCGCACTGGCGGATCAGCCCGGTGCTGCCGTCGATCTGGTGCAGGAGGTCGTAGATGCGGAGGACCTGCTCCGGCTTATAGGGCGGCCGGGCCTGCTGGCCGTCGCGAAACGTCGTGTCGGTGATCCAAATGTCATCCGGGACCTCGTAGGGCTCCTGTTCGCCGTCGAAGACCACCTTTGGGAACTGCGTATACGGGAACACCTCGCGGTAGAGGTTCGGCTTCTCGATGTCCACGAGTTCGACGTCCTGATTGACCATCGTTTACCTCCAACACGCCCTGTCGATACAGGACATGACCACTGAATACATCTGCTCCGTCAGGGTTTCGATCCGTGCGTAGAACACGCCCTGAACATACGGCCGTCGGGAACCCACAGTTCACCCCAGTGGCCGAGATGGGACTCGAACCCATACGCCCTTGCGGGCAGGGGATTTTAAGTCCCCAGCGTCTGCCATTCCGCCACTCGGCCGGGTAACGGCATACCACAACTGATCCCGGCATCGATCACCGGCTTCTGCTGTCCGGCCTTGCTGAGACCTCAGATGCCGTTGGACCCGCCATCGCAGCCCCCTGTTTCCGGACGAGCTATTATACCGGTCGGCGGAACCCTGACAAAAGAAAAAAACACATCCCTCGGGGTGAGCGCCGTCCGGCGTTTCTGAGAGCGTGTGTGAAAAGAGGTCGTTTTGACGGTCTTCGGCCGATCGCACGGATATGGAACGGACGCCATATCGCAACGATTTGACAGATGAGCAATGGAAGCTCAGAGAACCGTGGATTCCACCACGCAAGCCGGGGGGCCGCCCTCGCCGGTGAGATTACGGGCGATCTGCTGTATCCATGGACCGCTCGACTGGGGCTGTGTGCCGAGGACTTCCACCTTGCGCGTGGCCAGGTCCATGGCAAAGAGCGCCATGCAGCGTATCCGAGGCGCACGATGTAATCCCGGATACGCGTGCACCTTTAAGCCACGGGTTCTCCTTCAAAATCCTAAGAGGTGAATGGCGCGACACACGGCAGGCCAGGCGCTTTCATAAGGCAGTTGCGCAACTCCAGTTGCCAAGGGTACTTACCATGGGATAGTGTTTGTACCCTGCGGGCGGTTGCGCTACTCGCTGAGTCTGGATGGTTTGTGCTGGCGTGTGCTCAATCGGGGGTAGGCGCAACGGAGGGGGCGATGGTATAATAATGTGCCACGGCCCGGCGGCGTAACCGGGCGAGGTCAAACGGGAAGTGTCGGATCAATATCAGTTCAATTGAAGGAGTGGATCATGAAAAGGCTATTTGTGACTTGTCTGTTCGTTCTCTTCTTTGTCTGGCTGGTCCCGTCGACTGCCCTGTCGTGGTGGGAGGAGACGCGACTGACTTTTGAAGGGGACAGGAATCACCAGTTGGACAACAATCTCAACTGGTCTCCGGACTGCCGCTGGATTGCCTATGACACGAGGGCGTTTGCCGGCGGCATTGGAAACACGCTGACGCTGGAGAAGGTCAATATCGTCAGCCAGGAGATCGTCACGATGTACACGGCGTCCAATCCCGATCCGACCAACGGCTTCGGGCCCGGCACCGCGGCGGTGAGCTTCTTCCCGACGGGAGACACCGTGATCGCGATTCGCGGCATCGACGGCGTGCAGTACGGGGGAACCGCCCGGTTCGGCGCCATGGTGAGCCCGACCGACGGAACCGCAGGCAGTTTGGATTATGTGATTGCCGACGCCCGCGATGTGACCGCGCCCTTTACGCCCGGCGCGCTTCGCGGGGGAACGCATCGGCATGAGCCCAGCGGAGACGGACAATGGATCGGTTTCACCTACAACGACAAGATTATGGAAGGTCTGGGCAAGAACCTCCGAACGATCGGCGTGACCAAACTGGGCACGCCGGTGGACGTGGATGACGCGCTCGGCAATCAGGACGGCGTCGGGTTCACCGTGCTGGTCGTGAAGGTCACGCCTCAAGCGGAGATCGTTGGGGGCAGCGACGAGATCTTCCAGGGTTCCGAGGACGCCTGGGTTGGCGAGAAGGGCTATCAGAAAGAGGATGGGACCTGGCAACGCGCTCGTGCCTTTATCGGGAAGACGGTGACGAGCGCTGGCGGGGTTCGCAACGAGGTGTACATCGTGGATATCCCCGAGGATATTACGGTGGCCGGGCCGGATGGCCCGCTCGAGGGAACCGAGACGACGTTTCCGATGCCGCCGTTGGGCACGGTGCAACGCAGGCTGACGTGGAGCGACTCGGACTGCGGCGGGATCATTCGTTGCAGCCTGGATGGCTCGCGGATCGCGTTCACGCGGGGCGGGCAGATCCACTTGATCTCCCCTCTGGGCGGCGATGCGGTCCAGGCGACCTCGCTGTCGGCCGGGGCGACAAAGCCGTGGTGGGACCCGTCGGGGGACTACATCTACTGCGTCTCGGACAACTCGATTTGGCGGACGAATGTGATCGAGGGCGATGCGCACTTCGGGGAATCGGAGCGGATCACGGACCCGACGCTGTATCCGGGACAGTCGCCCGATGCCCTTTGTGTCGCGCCCAACGGCCAGTGGGTCGCCTTCAACCGGAAAGTGGACCGGGGCGACGGCACTTTCGTCAACCAGATCTTCATTGTCCCGATCCCGCTACAATAGGTTTTGAGGATTTGACGCGCTCTGTGGCCGAACGGCTGCAGGCTGGCAGCAACACAGCAGATCTGAACGCGGTGCGT